>DATNEZ010000579.1:0-4803 GCA_035606645.1 Binatia bacterium | reverse complement strand
ATTGAGGTGCGGCTTCTTCTGGTTGCGGTCGGCCCGGAACGACTGCCGGGAGAAGCGGCGCCGGCAGATCCGGCAGCGGAAGCGCTGCACCGGATGCGCCCGGCAGCGCGGATGGTACACGCCGTCACGATGGAAGAACGGCGCGGCGGGGTCGAGCGGAGTGGAACAGGCGGGATACGGGCAGCGTGGTGGCACGAACATGGAAGCCTCCATCGACGCGGACGGAGGCTCCTATAGAAAGGAACGTGCCACGGTCAATTCGCCCGGGCCGGCGAGGACGAGGCCCTCGACCTGTCCGCGGGCGGACTCAGGGCAGATTCAGCGCCTCACCCGCGATCGGGCGCCTCCACGGTCGTCGGGCATTTTCCTACTTGATCTGCTTCTTGACCGCGTAGTAGCCGCTGCGCGTCCGGATGTCCAGGTCGCGCCCCGGCGCCCCGTCCAGCCTGATCTTGCGCCACCGCCCGTCCCAGACCGTGTTGGTCGGCTCGTAGGTGATGTAGTACTGGCTCTTCAGCTCGTCCGCGATCTCCTGGTACACGTCCTGCAGCTCCTCGACCTTCGATGGGAAGTACGCCCGGCCGCCGGTCTCCTCGGACAGCGTCTTGAGGATGCGGCGCAGGTCGACGTCCAGGAAGGTCGTCCCCATGCCGACGGGGTAGATGATCATGTCGGAGACCTTGGCCTCGTCCAGGATGCGCTTGAAGGAGAACTTGCTCGAGGTGTCGTCGCCGTCGGTCAAAAGGATGATCGCCTTGCGCCCGTCGATGCCGCGCAGCCGCCGGAACGAGGCGTACAGGGCGTCGTAGAGCGCCGTGCCGCCGAGGGCGTTCGTGCTGGTGATCGCCTTGCGCAGCAGGTCCTTGTCGCTCGTCAGGTCCTGGAGCAGGTAGACCTTCTCGTCGAAGTCGATCACCAGGGCCCGGTCGTCTCCGCCCAGGTTGTCGACGAACCGGCCCGCGGCGACGTGCACCTTGTCCATCGCCGGCTGCATGCTGCCGCTGCTGTCCAGGATCATCGCCAGGGTCATCGGCCGCTTCTCGATGTAGAAGTCGATGAGCTTCTGCCGCACGCCGTCCTCTTCGAGGACGAGGTCCTCCTTCTTCAGATTGACCGCGGGATGGTGATCGCCCCCCTTCTCGTGGGCGCTGGCGAACAGGATGACCCGGTTCACCTCGACGGTGTAGTTGAGGACGACCTTCTTCAGGATGACCGTGTCGGAGACGGTGACGCCTTCGCGATGGTACGCGACCGCCCGGATCACCCACGAGTGCGGGTCGGTCCCGAAGTCGAAGAAGCACTTGTACGGCGGCTCGGTGTCGATGAAGACCAGGCGGTCCTCGACGAAGAACTCGACCTTCTCGATCAGGGCCGGGTCGGCCGCGGTGACCTGGGCGTCGATCTCCGACCGCCCGAAGCGGAAGTCGTTGTTCGCCGGATTGGTGATCTGGATCGCGAACCCCTTGCGCGTGCGCACCTGCGGCGGCTTGGGGGTCGTCCCTTCCGGCGCGGGCGCCGGCGGCTCCGCGGCGGACGGCGGGACCGGGGACGGAGCGGGCTCCTGGCCGCGCGCCCCCGGCGCGGGCAGCAGGAGGACCGCGGCGAGGGCCATCGGGACGAGCAGCGCTCCGCGCCGGCTCACGGGACCTTCCCCGCGCCGGAGACGGGCGGGCTCATGCCGTCGAGAATCCTCCGGACCTGGGCGGCCTCGGGACCGGTCCTGGCGCGCTCGAGGAACGACCCGTACGCGGCGCGCGCCGCGTCCTTGCGCCCCAGTCGGAGGCAGGCGTTTCCGAGGTACAGGTAGCCGCGCGGGTCGGCGGGCGTGCCCGCGACGTACGTGGTGAACGCTTCGATCGCCTGCTCGTCGAGCCTCAGGGCGGCGCGCGCCACGCCCAGGTTGAACAGCGCGGCGGCGCGCAGGCCGGCCCGGGACGGATCCGCCCCGTCGGTCCCGCCGTCGCCGGCCGCGGGCTGCGCCAGGCCCGAGAACAGCTCGGCGGCGCGGGGAAAGAGGCGCGCCGCCAGGAACTCGGTCCCCGCCTCGAAGGTCGTCTGCGCCGCGTTGATCGGCGCGGCGGGCGGCGTCCCGCCGAGGGCGGCCGCGTCGAGGAGGATCTCGCCCGCCCGGCGGTGCGCCCCCTGGCTCGAGAGAAAGCGGGCGAGCGCGACGAGATCGGCGGGGGCGGCCGGGGTGCGCCCGGCCGCCGCGACCAGGCCGGTGTAGAGGGCCGCGTCCTGCCGGGTGCGCTTGAGCGCTTCGCCGACGGCGCGGCGCATGAGCGCGTCTTCGATCCCCCGCTCGTGCAGCCCTTCGAGGACCTCGACGGCCGCGGGGAAATCCTCCTGGGCGCGCTTCAGGTCGGACAGCACCATGTGCGCGCCGGGGTGGTCGTGGTCCTGCGCCAGGGCCGCCTGGATCTCCGCCTCGGCGCGCGCGAACGATTGAAGGTCGATGTAGATGCGGGCCAGGGACACGTACGGCTCGGGGTCCAGGGGGGTGAGCGTCTGGGACTTGCGGATGGCGGCGATGGCGTCGTCGTAGAGCTTCTCGCGCGCATAGGCCACGCCGAGCCGGGTGAACGCGCTGGAGAAATCCGGCTTCATCCCGATCGCCTTCAGGAAGAGCAGGATGGCGTCCTCGGGCCGATCCTTGCGCAGGTAGAGATCCCCCAGGTGCGTGTATGCGTCGGCGAAGGCGACGTTGATCTCCAGCGCCTTGCGGTACTGCGTCTCGGCCTCGCCGTCCTGGCCCATCGTCTCGAACAGCCGCCCCAGGCCGTCGTAGGCCGGGGCGTACGCGGGCTGCAGCTCGAGGGCGCGCAGGTACTCGGCGCGCGCCTCGCTGGTGTCCCCCTGCTTCAGGCAGGCGTCCCCCAGCGCGAGGTGGGCCTGAACGTAGTCGGGCTGCAGGTCGAGGGCGATCTTGAGCGGCTCGATCGCCTCGCCGTAGCGCCGGTCGGCGTTCAGGCAGATCCCCAGGTAGTAGAACGCCATGAACGAGTTGAGGTTGATGTTGACGACCTTCTGCAGCGCCTCGATGGCGTCCTTGTACTTCCCCTCGCGGTAGAGACGCATCCCCTCGGACTGCATCCTGAAGGACTGGGTGCGGGCGTCCTGGGCGGGGATGGCGAAGGACGGCGAGGGGAGCGCCAGAAGGCCGGCGACAAGGACGGTGGCCACGATCCGGAGACGCATCAGTACGCGCTCAGTTCCTTCATCGCGCGCGCCAGGTCCTCGACCTGCGGCAGGATGCGGTTCTCGAGACCCGGCTCGTACGCCACGAACGTGTCGAGGGCGGCCACGCGCCGCACGGGGGCGTCCAGGAACTCGAACAGCCGATCGGCGATGAGCGCCGCGATCTCGGCCCCGTAGCCGAAGGAGATGGAATCCTCGTAGGCGATCAGCGCCTTCCCGGTCTTGCCGATCGAGGCCGCCACGGTCTCCCAGTCGAACGGGCTGAGGGAGCGCAGGTCGATCACTTCGGCCTCGACCCCCGAGGCGGCCAGGGTGCGCGCGGCCCGCAGCGAGCGCTCCACCAGGGCGCCGTAGGTGACCACGGTCAGGTCGCCCCCCTCGCGGACGACGGCGGCCCGGCCGAACGGGATGGAGTGGTCGGGGCCGGGGTAGGGGCTCTTGTTGTAGGTCTGCCGATAGAGATGCTTGTGCTCCAGGAACAGCACCGGGTCGTCGCAGCGGATGGCGGTGCGCAAAAGGCCGTTGGCGTCGAGCGCCGTCGCAGGCATCACGACGCGCAGCCCCGGGATGGCGGTCAGGGTCGAGACGCCCGACTGGCTGTGGTAGATCGCCCCGCCCTGCAGGTAGCCGCCGATCGGCACGCGCACGACCAGCGGGCAGGAGAAGGCGCCGTTCGATCGCCAGCGCATGAGCGCCAGCTCGTTGCGCAGCTGCATCATCGCCGGCCAGAAGTAGTCGAAGAACTGGATCTCGATTACCGGCTTGAGGCCCCGGGTCGCCATCCCGATGGCCCGGCCCAGGATGCCCGCCTCGGCGATCGGGGCGTTGAAGACGCGCGCCGAGCCGAAACGGCGCTGCAGGTTGTGCGTGACCTTGAACACGCCCCCCTTGCCCTTGACCTTCTCCAGGTTCTCCTCCCGCGTGCAGTCGGCCACGTCCTCGCCGAAGACGACCAGGCGCCCGTCGCGCTCCATCTCGTGCCGCAGGCAGTCGTTCAGGAGGTCGACCATGGTGCGCGGCTCGCCGGAAAGCCGCGGCGGCGCATCGAAACTGGACGAGCACGGGTCGATCTCCTCCGAGTGCACGTGCCGCGTGACCGTCGCGGGATCCGGCCGCGCCGCGGCCAGGGCCGACTGCGCCGCCTCGTCCACCTCGCGGTCGATCTCGTCGCGCACCGCGGCGAGGAAGCCGGCGTCCGCCACGCGGGCGGCGATCAGGTGCTTCTCGAAGCGCGGGATCGGGTCGCGCGCGGCCTCGGCGGCGCGCTCCTCGTCCGTCTTGTAGAGCTTCTCGTCGTCGGACAGCGAGTGCGAGTAGGGGCGGATCGTGTGGGCGTGCACCAGGGCCGGGCCGCCGTCCTTGGCGCGCACCCGATCGAGGGCCCGCTTGAGGGCGGCGTACGAGGCCAGGACGTCGCAGCCGTCCACCTCCTGGACCTCGAGGCCGGGAAACGACCCGACCAGCCGGGAGATGCTGCCGCCCGCGGTCTGGGCCTCGACCGGCACCGAGATGGCGAACTCGTTGTCGGTGATCAGGAAGAGCACCCGCGCCTTGCGCAGGCAGGCGGCGTTCAGCGATTCCCAGAACTCCCCTTCGCTGGTGGCG
>DATNEZ010000577.1:0-2456 GCA_035606645.1 Binatia bacterium | reverse complement strand
CAGGACGATCGAGCTCCCCCGCCCGCCGGGGCCGCCGCTGAGGGCGGCGACCAGCAGGTAGCCGGCGTTGGCGATGCTGGAATAGGCCAGGAGCCGCTTGATGTTCTGCTGCGCCAGCGCCAGGACGTTGCCGGTGACCATGGTCAGAAGGGCCAGCCCGTGCAGGACCGCGCCGGAGCGGAGGCCGGTCGGGTCGCCGTGGAGGGCCGTCTCGAGGACGCGGAGGAGGGCCGCGAACGCCGCCGCCTTCGTGCCGGCCGCCATGAAGCCGGCCACCGGCGCCATGGATCCCTGGTAGACGTCGGGCGCCCAGAAGTGGAACGGCACGGCGGCGACCTTGAAGGCCAGGCCGATCAGGACGAGCCCGCTCGCCACCAGCAGCATCGGGTCCGGAGGGCCGCCGCGCGCCGCGGCCAGGTGGGAGGCGATCCCGGGGAGGTCGATGCGGCCGGTGGCGCCGTAGAAGAGCGCGATGCCGTACAGCAGGAACCCGGTCGAGAACGCCCCGAGCAGGAAGTACTTGAGCGCCCCCTCGATGGCGTTCACGCGATCGCGCGTGAACCCCGCGAGGACGTACAGCGAGATCGACAGGATCTCGAGTCCGAGAAAGAGGGTCAGGAGGCTCTCGGTGGACGCCATCATCGACATGCCGGTGACCGAGAACAGGAGGAGCGCGAAGTACTCGCCGTACCCGACCCCCTCGGCACGCAGCTGGCCGGGCGACGACAGCGTCGTGAGCGCGGCGACGATCACGAAGATCAGGTGGAACCCGAGCGCGCGCGGGTCGACCAGGATCGCCCCGTCGAAGAGCTCCTCGCGGTATCCGCGCGCCAGAAGCGAGGCCGCCTGCGACCCCGACAGGATCAGGAACAGGAGCGAATAGATGGCCGGCCAGCGGATGTCGCGGTCGAGCCCGAGGGCCACCATGACGAGCAGGAACATCCCCCCCACGGCCGGCAGGAGCATCGGCATCAGCCCGGAGAGATCGCCGAAGGTCATCGCAGCACCACGAAGACCAGGACGACGATCGTCCCGAGGAAGAAGACGAGGGCGTAGTTCCGCACGTATCCCGTCTGCGCCAGCCGGCCCAGCTGGCTCGCCAGGTCGGCGGCCGCTCCCACGGAGTTCACCAGCCGGTCGACGATCCTCTCGTCGAACGCCGCGGCCACCCGGCACAGCCCGCGGTACGGCGCCAGGACGACCGCGTCGATCGCCTCGTCGACGTAGAAGCGGCCCTTCACGAGGCGCGTCAGGCCCCTCGGCCCGGCGGCCCCCGGGCCGGCCGCGAGCGGCCCGCGGCGATAGACCGCCCAGGCGGACGCGATCCCGGCCAGGGAGGCGAAAAGCGCGATGCCGAGGGCCGTCCCTTCGGACAGGGCCGCCCCCCCTTGCGTCTGCTCCGTCAGCGCCGCGGCGTGGCCCGAGACCGCGAAAACCGGCGCGAGATAGTGCTCCAGGTAGTTGGGCAGGCCGCCGATGAACTCCGGCACGCCCAGGAAGCCCGCGAGCGCCGAGCCGAGCGCCAGCACGATCAGGGGCAGCGTCATCACGGCCGGAGACTCGTGCAGGTGGTGGCGTTTCTCTTCCGGCATGCGCGGCGCCCCGGCGAAGACCAGCAGGTAGAGCCGCGTCATGTAGAAGGCGGTGATCGCGGCGGTCAGGATCCCCAGGCCCCACAGCGCAAGGGCGACCGGCGATCCGGATTCGCCGCCCACTTTCAAGACCCCGGCGAGGATCTCATCCTTGCTGAAGAAGCCGGCGAACGGCGGGATCCCGGCGATCGCCAGGACGGCCACGAGGAACGTGGCGTGCGTGATCGGCAGGTGGCGGCGCAGGCCCCCCATCCTGCGGATGTCCTGCTCCCCCGCCATGGCGTGGATCACCGAGCCGGCCCCCAGGAACAGGAGCGCCTTGAAGAAGGCGTGCGTCATGAGATGGAAGACGGAGGCCGAGAACGCCCCCGCCCCGGCCGCCAGCATCATGTATCCGAGCTGCGACACGGTCGAGTAGGCCAGCACCTTCTTGATGTCGTCCTGGGCGATGCCTATGATCGCCGCGAACAGCGCGGTGAGCCCGCCGACGACCGCCACGATCAGCATGGCGCCGGGGGCGTGCAGGTACAGAGGCGCCATCCGGCAGGTGACATAGACGCCCGCCGTCACCATGGTGGCCGCGTGGATCAGGGCCGACACGGGGGTCGGGCCGGCCATGGCGTCCGGCAGCCAGACGTACAGCGGGATCTGCGCCGACTTGCCGCACGCCCCGAGGAAGAGCAGCAGGGCCGCGGCGCCGCACCACCACGGGTCGATCGATCCGGCCCCCTCGAGAATCCCCTGGATGTCGAGCGTGCCGGTCGCGCCGAACAGGATGAGCATCCCCAGGACGAAGCCGACGTCGCCGATGCGGTTGGTCAGGAACGCCTTGCGCCCCGCGTCGGCGCACGACATCTTCGCCTT
>DATNEZ010000029.1:0-2593 GCA_035606645.1 Binatia bacterium | reverse complement strand
TATCCGCCGGGCGCGGCCGCGGCGCGAACGAGCGGCGGCCCCGGCCGCCGCAGGTGGGAAAACGCGATGGCGGACGTGTCGTCGCCGCGGGCCAGCCGGGGGAGAAGCCGCCGCTTCAGCGCCTCATTGGAGCTTCGCGCGACGAGGCTGCAGGCGCTCTGGTGCTGGCTTTCAAGGAACGCCAGGGCGCCGCTCGCGCGGGCCGAGGCTTCCTGGAACCGCCGGAATTCGAGGGGATCGAGGCCCAGGCCGCCGTGCTCGCGCGGGACGCGGAGTCCCAGGAGCCCGCGCCGTCCCATCTCGGCGAGCGCCTCTCGGAGCGCGTCGACGTCCTGGTCCAGCCGATTCGCGCGGGGTCGGACCCAGTCGGCGAGAAACGGATGCATCGCGAGATTCTACGATGTGGGGAGGCCGTTTTCCCCGATACTTCTTGACCCTCTTTTTGGCCTCCCTATAATCGGTGCGCCGCTGCACACCTTCCCCGGTAGCTCAATGGTAGAGCGAGCGGCTGTTAACCGCAAGGCTGCAGGTTCGAGTCCTGCCCGGGGAGCCATTTGCCGCCGAAGGCGGCAAATGGCGACGCCGGCCCAGGACGAGAAGCCTGCCACGCCGTAGCGCCAGTTCCAAAGATGCGCGAAGGCGGGAGTCCTGCCCGGGGAGCTTTCCGCGCGCATGCACGGAAAGCGACGCCGGATCAGGACGAGAAGCTTGCCCGCCGCAGCGAATGACCCAAGGCGCGAAGGCGGGCCTGCCCTCCGAAGCACATCCCGGCAGGTGCGAAGGAGGGAGTCCTGCCCGTGGAGCTCCTCATCTCACCCGCCCTGATTCGCCTCCAGGCTGACAGTTATACAATCGTCCTGTCAATCTGCCGGACGAGCGAGCTCCGCGCCCCGGGACGGTATCGTAGGGAGAACCGCAAAGGAGCCCCCGGAGTGAACATTCTCGCCCTGATTGCCGTCTGCGGATCGGCCTTGTTCCCTGTCGGTCAGAACGAGGAGTCGGAAAAGATCGCCGAGGTGAAGCGGCGCGTGATCGACACGGCCGCGCCCCCCTCCTGGACCAAGCGCAGTCCGACGCCGGACGGTCCGCCGTCCCCCGGCCTCAGCTACGAGACGTCCCTGGCCTACGATCCGGTCGCGCGCCGCGTGATCCGTTGGGGCGGACACGCCCAGGGCGGCGTCAAGGGTTCGGGCGAACAGATCGCCGAACTGTGGACGCTCGATCCGGCGACGATGCAATGGGAGCTCAAGGAGCCCAACCGCTCGCCGGTCGCCTCCTGCTGCGTCCAGCAGAACGTCTTCGACACCGCCCGGAATCGATTCCTCCGCTTCAAAGCCGCCGGAGGCAACCACGGCTGGCAATGGTATCGCGAGATCTACCTGAACAACTCCTCCCTGTGGTCCTACGACCTGCCCACGAACACCTGGCGTGACCTTCGGCCGCTCCCCGAGCCGCCGATCAGCCTGCTCCACTGCGCGAGCTGGGACAGCGATCACCAGGTCGCCGTCGTGTTCGGCGGCGAGGGCACCCAGGAGGGCACGCTTGTCTACGATCCGCATGTCAACGTCTGGACCTGGATGCGCGCGAAGAACGAGCCCGCCCAGGGGTCCCGGGAATCCCGCAGCGGCGGCAATCTGGCGTACGACGCCGCCCGAAAGCTGCACGTCCTGTTCGGCGCCCAGTTCACCAACGACCCCCATACCTGGGGCTACGACCTGCACCGGAACGAATGGCGCGACCTGAAGCCTGCCGCCCAGCCTCCCACCGATCGCAACGACGCGGTAATGGCCTACGACACCGTCAACCAGGTCGTGATCGCCGTCGTCAGGGTGGCCGACGCGACCGAAGCCAAGGAGGAAACGAAGGCCCATCTGGAGACGTGGTGCTACGACGGAGGCAGGAACACCTGGGAGCGCGTCGCCGTCCAGCGCGAACCGGAGCCGACCGGCGCGCGGAGCCGCGTCATGACGTTCGTGCCGAATCAGAATTTCTTCCTGATCGACGGGTACGTGAAACCGACCGACCGGGTGCCGGGCGTCGAGCGCGAGCATCAGATCTGGACCTACCGTCACGGCGAGCCTCCGTTCGACTCCGCTCCCCGACCGCCCGCGGGAGTCCAGGTCGTAACGACCGCCGAGAGCGCGACCCTTCAGTGGCAGGCGAGCTCGTCTCCCGACGTCACGGAGTACGTCGTCTACCGGGGCGAAGGGACCCAGCCGTGGCTCGTCGAGTACAAACCGGTCGGGAAGGCCGCCAGGACGGCGACCACCTTCCTGGACACCGGCCTGAAACGGGGCACGATCTATTTCTATTTCGTGCGCGCCGTGGGCTCCGGCGGCCGGGAGAGCCTGGACAGCGTCAAAGTGCGCACTCAGCCCCGCGTGGTGGAAGACGCGGTGGTTTCCGTGCTCTCCGCCAGGGAAGTGAGGCTGTCCTGGACACCGCCCCCGGAGCCCGAAGGCGGCATCGACGGCTACCATGTCGAACGAGCCGTGGTGGAAGTCTTCAGCGAGGACGAAGTGAAACGCCTCAGGACGGACACGCCGCCGCTCGCCGAGCCCTCCGTCGGCGCGATCAAGACCGTCGGCACCTT
>DATNEZ010000551.1:0-11050 GCA_035606645.1 Binatia bacterium | reverse complement strand
GTGAACAACGGGACGGCGCAGGTGCCGCCGCAGATCGTGGTGGTGACGGACAACGGGATCACGGCGGACGCGGTGCACTTCTCGCAGACGGCGACCCAGGTGTCCGACCTGACGCACGCGATGCCGTCCACCAACCACCGGAAGATCCACGCGATCCAGAACGTCGCCGACCCGGGCGGGTCGTCGTGCGACGCGCTGCTGTCGGGGAGCAACACGCACGGCAACGTGGTGTCCGGGATCATCGCCGGCGCGCCGGGTGATTTCGGGCTGACCTTCTGCCATTCGATCGATCCGGCCGACGGCCTGCCGAGCTGCGGGCTGAGCCTGGACGCGCTGGCCAAGGGCTCGCGCATCATCATGCAGGACGCGGCGGACACCACCCGCTGCCTGTCGAACGAGCTGATCGAGGTCGGCGGCGACGTCCTGCCGGGGAACATCGCGGACCGCCTGAACCTGGCGATCTGCCCGCGCAGCGGCGGGACCGGCGCCTGCTCCGGCCTCATCGGCGGCGGCGACGAGGCCCACCTGCACGTCATGCCGTTCGGCGTGCCGGCCTGGGATCGCGTGCTCTCCAACCCGCAGAACGGGACGTACACGCTCGAGGCGCAGCAGATCGACACCTTCCTGGTGAACAACCGGGACTACATGGTGTTCAGCCCGGTCGGCAGCCAGGGCACGGACCCCGGAGACCTGACGGCGACGACGATCTGGCCGGACCTGTTCGACGGGACGACGGCCGACGACGATCCGAACTTCCCGCACCCGCCGCAGATCCCGCCGCCGGCGACCGCCAAGAACAGCGTCACCGTGGGCGCGTCGTTCGCCGACACGTGGACCGCCTTCGGCGATTTCAACTCCGAGGAGAACGACTACAACATCACGTCGCACGGCCCGGCGACCCAGGCGTCGCTGCGCACCGTGCCGCTCCTGATGGCCACGGGCGTGGACGGCTCGGGCGTGTTCGCCTACCCGCTGTTCCAGTCGGCCACGACCAACCGAAGCCATGACAACGACAACTCCGGGACCGTCGAGAACGAGATCGACGACCAGAGCTTCGGAACGTCGTTCTCCGCCGGCTACACCACGGCGGCCGGCGCGATCATCCGCGACTACTTCGCGCAGGGCTTCTACCCCAGCGCCACGCGGCAGACGGCCGACCGCATGCCGAAGCTCTCGGGGTCCCTGGTGCGCGCCGCCCTGGTCGCGAGCGCCAACTTCCTCGAGCAGTTCACCGTTCCCGCGAAGGCCTCGACGAACGACAAGCTGCTGGGCAACACCCGCGGCGCGAACATGGGCTCGATCTCCGGCGTGCCGGTCGGGGTCATCGGCAACATGTCGCAGGGATACGGCCGTCCCGTCCTGGACCAGGTGCTGCCGCTTCCGAACTATCCGCCGACGCGCGGCATCGGGCTCCCCGACACGGTCGAGTACCCGGCGGCGGGCGTCCTGATCTACGACATGCTCGGCACCGGCGAGGCGCCGATCGACAACTCCGGCAACACCCAGACGGAGAAGACGTTCCAGGTGAACGCCGTGAACACGGTGCTCCTGGGCGGCGTGCGGTACGTCGCGAACGGCCAGCTGCGGGTCGCCCTCTCCTGGCCCGACCCCCCGAGCCCTGTGGGCGGCGTGGGCGGCGGCGGCTCGCTGGTCAACGACCTCGACCTCGAGCTGGAGTCGCCGGGTCCTGACGGCAACATCGGCACCACCGGGGACAACGTCGTCTACGACGGGAACAACTACATCCTCGGCTCCCCGCTCCCGATCGGGCAGTGGGCGCAGGGACGTCCGGTGGCCCAGGCGGCCGCGCACGACGTCAAGAACACCATCGAGGCCGTGCACCTTTCGTCGTTCGTGGACGAGGCCCAGCCGAACAACGGCAACCAGCTGGTGGTCGGCACCTGGAAGGTGCGCGTGAAGCGTGGCGGCGGCGGCGCGACGGCCGGCCAGATCACCATGATCAACGGCGCCAACGAGGACACGAACCTCAGCGGCCGCAGGGACACGGGCGAGGCCGACACGGACGCCGACGGCCTGCTGGACGCGGGCGGCCAGCCGTTCGCCCTGGTGGTCTCGGGGCCCGTGATGGCGGCGGGCCAGTCCCAGACCTGGAACGGCAGCGCGCACACGATGCCGGGATCCACGGCGCGCCTGAACAAGTACCAGTACTCCTGCTCCGACTCCGTCTCGGCGACCATTCTCGACCTGGACGCGGCCAGCGCGGGCGCGGTCGGCGCCAACGCGCTGTTCCAGGTCGTGAACGCGGCGGGCGCGGTCCTGGACGAGGAGAAGGGCGTGACGTTCACCGAGACGCCCGCGGGCAGCAAGACCTTCGTGTCCACCGCCCAGGCGGCGCGGCTGGGTTCTCCGGCGGTCAAGTACAACGGCGTCCTCGAGGGGGACAACGGGCAGACGCTCGTTCTGACCTACACCGACTCGCCGCGCAACTCCGAATCGCGCGCCCGCTTCCAGTGCTCGCCCAACATCATCGGCGGCGCGCTCAGCCTCGAAGGCAGGGCGAACCCCTCGTCGTTCCTCAGCGGCGGGTGCGATCGTGATCAGTTCCTCGACGCCAACGAGCGCCTGTCGTACTCGATCGCGCTGCAGAACTTCGAGCGCGCCGACGACCTGAACGACGTCGTCGCGACCCTCACGCCGACCGGGCCGGGAGCGGGCGCCGTGCGCGTCCTCGACTCCCCGAAGTCGATCGGGCGGGTCCCCGGCGGGCAGCGGACCGGGATCACCTTCTCGATCTTCGTGGACGGCACGGCGGCGAACGCCCTCGCGATCGCCAACCGCAAGGTCGACCTGGTCATGCAGCTCGACGGCATGGCGCGGGGCGTGCGGCTGTCGCGCACGACTTTCACCTTCAACCACGTGATCAACGCCGACGCCGAGGCCCTGCACTACTCGACCGATTTCCCGGCGGGCGGCCGCGAGGTGCGCGACTACAACCGCAACCTCCAGATCGACACGGCCGACGCGATCGATCCGTTCAAGGGCATATTCTTCCCCGACGAGGACATCACCTTCTCGAGCCTGTTCGTCGTGGGCAACGCGGGCGGCAAGGTCACCAACACCCTCGGCGAGGACCTGAACGACAACGGCACGCTGGATTCGGGCGAAGACACGATTCCGAACGGCCGGCTGGACCGCGGCATCCTGGCGTCCGCCACCGGCCCGGCCGCCGGCGACAAGGTGCCCTGGAACTTCGATTCGGGCGACGGCGGCTGGTTCCCGCTGCGCAACATCTTCAGCAAGCCGGGCGGCATCAGCGCCAACCCGGTGTGGGAGTACAAGGGAGGCGGGCTCTGCACCGGCGGGCCGACTCCGGGCAAGCAGTGCTTCGCCAACGCGGACTGCGGCACGGGCGGGACCTGCACGTTCCACACCGGCATCTGCGGCTTCCAGACGGCGCGCAACGAGGCGCCCGCGGGCGCGGCCTGGTTCCAGAACGGCGGCGCCGGCATGTGGCACACGGGTGACGGCGATTCGTCCACGCCGGCCCTGAACGCCAACGCCTGCGACAACTACCCGTACCCGAACGACCCGACGACGCCCACCTACCAGGAAGTCTACTTCGACGTCCTGATGTCGCCGATCGTCGCGAAGGTCCACCAGCTCCCGGACAGCCGCTCGTTCCCGTACAACGTCGAGTTCCAGCGCGTCGCGTTCAACATGAACATCCAGACGCACGACTACGCGGGCGGCAGCATCGACCTGGACAACGACATCGACAGCGACGCCAAGAACTGCCTGCTCTGCTCGTACCTGTACACGCGCTTCCCGGACATCTACTCGCTGGCGGTGTTCCAGCAGTACTCGAACGGCATCGATCCCATCGGCTCGGTGCCGCAGAGGACCTTCGGGCCCCTGACGGATCCCGACGGCTCGTTCGCCGCGAACCGCACCATCAACGGCGACGAGACCGGGTTCAGCGGGTTCACGACCAACACGAACCCGCAGAGCACCAGCCCGATCCCGCTGGCGGGTGCCGACTTCACGCCGTTCCCGAAGCCGGGCGCCCCGCAGATCTGCGCCCCGGGCTGCGGCAACCCGGCGCTGTGCTGCGAGCAGAACACGGTGGCCGGTCCGGAGCGCAACTTCGACATGAGCCTCCTGGACTACGAGGACGGCGTCATCCAGATGAGCCTTGGCCCGGGCCAGAACGAGCCGGCCGGCGCGTTCGCGCCGGGAGAGGCCAGGAACCGCTGGCAGCTGGGCCTCGGCTTCTTCGCCCAGGAGAACACCGTCTCCCTGACGGATTACGGCATCGGGTTCGACGACCCGGTCCTGGAATGGGACGAGGTGCATCCGGTGGACGAGAGCGCCTTCGTGCCGGCGCACACTCCGGCCTGCAGCCGCTTCGGCGGCGCCGGCCAGCCGGGCGGCCAGGCCTGCGCCACGCTGGTGGTCGATCGCCTCAATCTCTATGAGTGCAACGAGACGGTCGAGATCACCGTCAACGACCCGCGCCGTTCCGCGCAGCCGAGCGTCACGGTGTTCGGCGTCACCGACTCGGACAATATCTCGGTGGCGACCGGCATCGTGCAGGCCAAGCACCCGCGCAAGTCGTTCAGCATCGCGGCCGTGCCCGGCCAGCCCGGGCTGTTCCGCGGCAACGTCGTCATCGGGTCGCTGTTCGACAACCCGAGCGTTCTCGTGTCGGGCGTCAACGACTCGAACATGACGTTCTACTACCTCGACCCCGAGTGCGACGGTGACGGCGACCAGGCGGTGGGAGAGAACTCCTTCAGCAACCTGGACAACGACGGCATCGCGGCACCGCCCGACAAGTGCCCGTTCGACTACAACCCGGGCCAGGAGGACACGGACAGCGACGGCGTCGGCAACATCTGCGACAACTGCCCCGGCGTCTCCAATGCGAGCCAGGTCGACGCGGATGCCGATGGCGTGGGTGACGCCTGCGACTTCGACGACATCGACTTCGACGGGCGCGTCAATTCGATCGACAACTGCCCGGACGTCTACAACCCGAACCAGGTGCCGGCCAGCGGCGGTGGCACGTCGCGCGGCGAGGCCTGCTCCGGCTCGGGCGACCGGGACGGGGACGGCCAGCAGGATCGTCTGGACAACTGCGTGCGCACCTCCAACGGGGCCCAGGTCGACACCGACAACGACGGTATCGGAGACGCCTGCGACGGCGACTGCGCCAATCCGCGCCCGTCGACCCTGACGCTCGGATCGTGCAGCGCGATCAACGAGACCGTCTGCTCCGCGACCGTGCCTTGCCCGAACGTCGGGACGTGCAGCAACGCCGCGACCACGCTCTGCTACATCAACCAGGACTGCGGCGGGGGCGGGGCGACCTGCGGCAATTTCGTGGCGCAGACCTGCCAGAGGACGGGACTCATCAACGACGGCGCGTGCGGCGCCGTCCAGGACGACGCCGACGGCGACAGCGTGACGGACAGCATCGACAACTGCCCCGGCATCTCCAACCCGGCCATCATCCCGGGGACCACGCGGCAGGCGGACGTGGACCAGGACGGCCGCGGCGACGCGTGCGACCCGCCGCAGACGGTGGACGACGACAACAACGGGATCCCGGACGACGCGATCACCTTCAACACGACCGTGTCGTGCAAGAAGCTGCCGCTCCCGCAGATCGTCATCCTGGGCCAGACCGTGCACGACCTCAACGGCGACCATGACGGGTTCGCGGACGCCGGCGAGATCGCCCGGATGTCGGTGGTTGTGAAGAACAACAGCACCCTCAACCTGACCGGCGTGAACCTGATCCTCGGCACGTCCGACCCCGACATCGGCTGCCTGACCAAGGGGACGATCGTCATCCCGTCGTTGCCTGCGGGCCAGTCGATCGATACCCTCAGTCCGTCCGTCAACACGCCTCCGGGAGCCGGGGAGTGGGAGTTCATCGTCCCCGCGTCGGTCAGCACCACGATCGGGCCCAACCCGGTCAAGGGTGATTTCTTCGTGACGCTGACGGCCAACGAAGCGGTCGGCACAGCGACCAAGGTCGGCATCCAGCTGAGCCTCGACCTCGACCTGCCCGGCGGGCCCCTGCCGCCGAAGGTGGCCGGACCCGACAACCTCCTGGGGACGGGCGACGACGGCTCGATCGTGGAGAGCTTCGACAGCGATCGGAACGGCGACGGTCTGTTCAGCATCGACAGCCTCTGCCAGACCATTCCGAACCCCGACCCCGCCGGCGCCACCGGCTGCTTCCAGAACACGCCGGGGGTCAAGAACGACACCATCGGCGTCTGGGTCAGCACGGCCCCGGGCGGCATCAACGTCCTGTCCGCCGTCGGCTGCGCCGGATTCAACATCCCGCCCGCCGATCCGGGCTGCGTCATCGACCCGGACAACGACATGGACTGGCACATCCACTGCCCGTCGGGCGCGCTGCAGGCGACCTGCCCGAACTCGACGCCGCACCAGACCCCGCCCGGCGGTTCTCTGGCCTACAACGGCAACAACTCGCTGCACTTCGGCTACCACCTGGACCCGACCAACTATCTGGCGGACACCACGCGGTTCCGGCAGCTGGCGGCGTTCATGACCAATCCGATCAACCTGACCCGCTCGCCGGCACCGGGTGATCTGGAGCTGTCGTTCTTCCACATCGCCTCGCTGATGGACAACAACGGCTTCAACGCGGCTCCGGGACAGGCGGTCGACTTCGGCGACGTCCAGATCCAGATCGACCTGGACGCGAACCCGGACGCCGACACCTGGGGCGTCTGGGACAAGCTGGCGGCCTTCGAGAACACCTACGATCACATCTCCTATATCTGGTCCACGTTCGGGACGTCGCCGACGTACTGCGTCCTCACTCCGACCGATACCGGAACCGCCCCCCCGGCGCCGCGCGGGGTGCACGAGACCCTGTGCTACCCGCTGGGGGTCTGGTCCTCCTGCGGCAACCCGAGGGACACGACGAGCGCCAAGCAGTGCACGGGCGGCGTCACCGGCACGCAGGCTCCATCCACCGGGGCCCTCTGGGTGCAGTCCAAGTTCAACCTGGGCAACTACCTGGGCCAGAGGGTCCGCATCCGCTGGATCGCGCAATCCTGGGAGTTCGACTGCTGCAGCTCGTCGTACGACGAGATCGGCAGCTGGGTCGGGCAGACGAATGACGAAGGCTGGTACCTGGACAACATCGTCATCACCGGTGCTCTCCAGCGCCAGGCCTCGAACCTGCCCGACCTCAAGACGCCTGCCGGCGGGCTCTGCCCGACCAAGGCGTGCGACAACACCCAGGGGGACAGCGGCTTCAACGTCAGCCTGGCGGCGTCCCAGGCGGTCGAGGATGGTGTCGTCGTGACCGGCGAGAAGCTCGTCCTCTCGGCCTCCGGCACGACCAACCCCGGCGGCTGCATCGGCGGCGGCACGCAGTTCCGCTTCTTCAAGGACAACGTCCTGGTGCAGGACTGGTCCTCGGTGCCGTCCTTCATCGACAACCCCTCCGTGGACGCTTCCTACCGCGTGCAGGCACGCTGCAGCGTCGATTTGACCTGCACGAGCAGCGCGACGGCCACGGCCTCGAA
This sequence comes from Binatia bacterium, assembly GCA_035606645.1. Taxonomy (GTDB): domain Bacteria; phylum Acidobacteriota; class Polarisedimenticolia; order Gp22-AA2; family Gp22-AA2; genus Gp22-AA3. The sequence goes on along the minus strand of DATNEZ010000551.1, from coordinate 3,515 downwards.
CAGCACGTCGCCCCAGGTGTTCACCGGCGACGGCAACGACATCTTCATATCGCTGTCGCATGACCGGGTGACCGGCATCACCACCCTGTCGTGGCCGTCGCGGGTCCAGACCCCCGCGGTGTCCGGCTTCGAGGTCTACCGCGGCCTGCAGTCGGACGACGGGCTGTCGACCACGGCGGCCGTCCCCGACTCCGCCCTGGCCACGCTCACGTCGATGTCGTGCTTCCTGGCGAACGGCGCCCCGGGCACGAACGTGACGACCACCACGAACCTGCAACCGGCGGCCAACACCAGCCTCTACTTCCTGGTCGGACACAATCCGCTCACGCCGGGGGCTCAGGCGGCGCTCGGCAGGCGCGGTGACGGGACCCTGAGGCCTCTGGCTCCGGTCTGCCCGTAGGAACAGCCGCAGGGAAGGGGCCGCCTGGACAGGCGGTCCTCTTCGCAGAAGAACGGGGGGCTCCGCAAGGAGCCCCCCTTTTTGCTACAGTCGGGACCATGCCCTGGCGATTCCCATGCGTGGTCCTCGTGCTCGCCGGCCTGATCTCCTGCCGCGCCGCGCCCCGCCCGGATTCCCGCCTTCCGCAGCCGGGCGGCGCGCTCACGACCTCGGACTACGCTCCGCCGGACTCCTGCGGCGGCTGCCACCAGGACATCGCCTCGAGCTACCGCGCCGTGGCCATGGCGCAGTCGCTCCGCCGATCGGGACCCGAGGACGCGGTCCAGGCGGATGCCCGGGCCAATCGGATCGAGCACGTCCCGTCGGGCTACGCCTACGAAATGCGGAACGAGGCCGGGCGCTTCGTCCAGAGGCGCTACGAACGCGGCCCCGCGGGACGCCCGGTGCGCGTCTTCGACCGGGAGGCCACCTTCGTCGTCGGATCGGGCCGGCACGCCCGGTCCTGGCTCCACCTGAGCCCGACCGGGGAGATGACCCAGCTGCCGGTCACCTGGTACGCGCGCGACCGCCGCTGGGGGATGAGCCCGGGGTTCGACCGCGCGGACCAGCCGGACTTCTTCCGCCCGGTGACCTACTCCTGCCTGTTCTGCCACAACGGCTATCCGACCCTGCCGCGAGGGACGGACTCGCCGATGGCCCCGCAGCTCTTTCCGGTCGATCTGCCGGCCGGCATCGATTGCCAGCGCTGCCACGGTCCGGGGCAAAGGCACGTCGACCTGGCGAACGATCGCGCCGCCCCGTTCGCCGAGGTGCGACGGAGCATCGTCAATCCGGCGCGGCTCCCTCCGGAGCGCCAGATGGACATCTGCATGCAGTGCCATCTCGAGACGACCAGCACCTCCAATTGGAACGGGCTCGTCGTCTTCGGGCGGGGGGTCTTCTCCTTCCGGCCGGGGGAGGATCTCGCCGGCTACATGTGGCATTTCGATCACCCTCCCGCGACGGGGCGGGGCGACAAGTTCGAAATCGCCCACCAGGCGTACAGGCTGCGCCAGTCGACGTGCTTCAAGAGCAGCGCCGGCAGGATGACCTGCACGACCTGCCATGATCCGCATCGCCGCCCGGAGCGGCCGGGCGAGCACTATGCGTCCAAATGCCTCGGCTGCCACCGGCTGGAGGAATGCGGGCCGGCGCACGGCGTGGCGGATGCCGCGGCGCGCGGCGCAGGGCGAGAGGCGCAGGCGCCGCCGGATTGCATCTCCTGCCACATGCCGCAGAGGCGCACCGACGACGTCGTGCACGTCGTCATGACCGATCATCTCATCAGCCGCCGGCATCCGCCCGCCGGTGAACGGCTCGCGTCGCGCCAGGAGTCGAAAGCGGTGTACCGGGGGCCGATTGTGTTCTACCGTCCGGAGGAGATCCCGGACGGGCAGGCCCGCGACCTGGCCCTCGGGGTCGCCAGCGTCCTCGACGGGGCGGATCCCATCCGCGGGCTGGCCATGCTCGAAAAAGCGGCGGCGGCGATCGATCCGGAGCAGCCCGAGCCGCATTTCCAGCTCGGGCTGTCCCTGCAATCGCAGGGCCGGCTCGATGCGGCGCGCCGAAGCCTCGAGCGCGCGTCCGAACTGGCGCCGGGAAACGCCCGCGCCCTCCTGGCCCTGGGGGATGTGCTCGCGGCGCAGGGGCGGCGCGACGAGGCACTGCGGCGCTATGACCAGGCGGTGGCGGCATGGCCGGCCGGCGCGCAGGCGCACACCAACGCCGCCGGCCTGCTCGCCCTGGACGGACGCCTCGGGCAGGCCCTGGCGCGCCTCGACACGGCGGTGGCGCTCCAGCCGGACAGCGCCACGGCGCACGCCAGCCGCGGGGCGGTCCTCCTGAGCCTGGGGCGGAGGGACGAGGCGGAGACGGAGCTTCTCGAGGCCCTGCGGATCAATCCCCGGGAGCCGGCGGCCGCGTCCAATCTGGCGAAGGCGCTGCTGGCCAGGGGTGACGAGGCGGGCGCCCTGCAGGCCCTGCGTGACGGGATTTCGAAGAATCGATCGAATGCCGGCCTGACCGCCCGCCTGGCATTCCTGCTCGCGACCGCCCGCGATCCCCGCATCAGGAACGGCCGCGAGGCGCACGGCCTGGCACGGCGCGCCGTTGAGGCCACCGCCCGGAAGGACCCGCGCGCCCTCGACGCCCTGGCGGCGGCTCTCGCGGAGACCGGGCGCGTGACGGACGCGGCGTCGATCGCGGACGAAGCGGGTCGCCTTGCCGCTGCGGCGGGAGAGAAGGACCTGGAGGCCGCCATCGCGGAACGGCGACGCAGCTACTTGGCCGGCCGGCCCTGGAGGGGAGCGGGTTCGGAGGACTAGCGGGCCGCCCGGGTCCCGCCTAGAACAGCGGCGCGCTCAGCGACTCGTCCAGCGCCCACCGGTACGTGTACACCGGCGTCTCGATCGGCACCGTGTACTTGACGATGATGTCGATGCGCGAGGTGCTGCGGCTGACCTGGACGTCCTTGCTGCCGACCGGCAGGGAGAGCTCCTTGGCCTTCTGGAGGATGTTGCGCTTGATCAGATCGTCGTCATGGCGCGGCAGGGCAGCGAAGCGCGCCTGTTCGTCAATCGAGTCGCGGAATTCGTAGACGTTGATCATGATCGGGACGATCTTCACGCCCAGGTAGACGAACGTCGCCAGCACCAGGATGCCGAACAGGGTCCCGAGGCGACCCTCGCCTTTTTCGTCTTGCAGGAACACGGTGCAGGCCCCCCTTTAAGGCCGCGGATCGCGGCTGTCGCGAATATAGGAACCGCCCGGCGACGCGTCAAGCGGGCCGGTTACAAGATCGTGATCCGGCGGCTCAGCGGATGAAGCGGAAGGTGCGTTCCCAGCGGGTGTCGGTGAAGAAGGCCCCGGCGCTCGTGATCAGGCGGTGCATCCCGGAGTCGGTCCGCCGGCCCGCGGCCTGCGCGCCGTCGCGAAGGCCGCCCTCGAAGGACCAGTAGACCAGGAAGCCGCGCCCGATGATGTGGTCGCGCGGCACGAGGCCCCACTCGCGGCTGTCGAGGCTGTTGTCGCGGTTGTCCCCCATGACGAAGTACTGTCCGTCCGGGATGACGAGCGG
>DATNEZ010000548.1:0-3260 GCA_035606645.1 Binatia bacterium | reverse complement strand
CGCCGAGGTGCCCTGCGACGGGTGCTCGGCGTGCTGCACGGCCGGCCAGTTCGTGCACATCGCGCCGGACGAGACGGAGACGCTCGGGCGGATCCCGCGCAGGCTGCTCTTCCCCGCGCCGCTCATGCCGGAGGGGCACGTCGTCATCCCCCACGACGCCTGCGGCCACTGCCCGCTGCTGGTCGGCGGCCGCTGCTCGATCTACGAGGACCGGCCGCGGACGTGCCGCACCTACGACTGCCGCGTGTTCGCCGCGACGGGCGTCGCGCCCGACGACGGCCTGATCGCGGAGCGGGCGGCGCGGTGGCGGTTCACCTACGCCTCGGAGGCCGATCGGGCCCGGCACGACGAGATGCGGACGACCGCGGTGGCGATCAGGCAGCGCGCGGAGGGCGTGAACGCGACCGAGCGGGCCGTGCGCGCCCTCGAGGCGGCCGACCGGGGCTAGATGATCACCGGCACGGTGCCGCCGTCCACGCTCCAGGCGGCGCCCGTCACGAAGGAGGCGCGCGGCGAGCACAGAAAGGCGATCACGTGGGCGATCTCGTCGCTCGTCGCCATTCGCCCCAGCGGCCGGCCGGCGCCGACGGCGTTCAGGACCTCGTCCCGGCTGCGGTCCGAGTCGGCCGCCGTCTGGTCGGCGAGGCCGCCGATGCCGGTCCAGGCGGCCGTCAGCGTCGGGCCCGGGCATACGGCGTTGCAGCGGATGCCGGCCGACGCGTAGATGTCGGCGACGAGCCGCGACAGCGAGAGCACGGCCGCCTTCGTCACCGAGTAGTGCGGCATGCCGGCGCTGGGCCGCTTCCCCGACGTCGAGGCGACGTTCACGATCGCAGGCGCGCGCGACTTCCGCAGGGCCGGCAGCGCGGCGCGGATGCAGCGCACGTAGCTCATCACGTTCAGGTCCCACGACTGCTGCCAGTCGTCCTCGGTCAGCTGCTCGAAGCCGGCGATCCGGGCGACGCCCACGTTGTTCACGAGCACGTCCAGGCCGCCCAGGGCGTCGATCGCCCCAGCGACGGCCCGCTCGCCCGCGTCCGCCTCCGCCAGGTCGACGGCGATCGGCGTCGCGCCGATCGACTCCGCCCCTGCCTCCGGCGTGCGGGACGCGATCGCGACCGCCGCACCCTCTGCCACGAGCAGGCGGGCGGTCTCGAGGCCGATGCCCTCGCTGCCGCCGGTGACGAGCGCTCGCAGCCCCTGCAGCTCCATGTCCATGACGCCGGATCTTATGATCTCTTGCCGATGACCATGATCCTTCTCGCCCGACACGGCGAGACCGACTGGAACCGGGAGGGCCGCTGGCAGGGCCAATCCGACCGGTCGCTCGACGACGCCGGCCGCGAGCAGGCGCGGCTGCTCGGTGCGCACCTCGCCGGCGTCGGGATCGACCTGCTCTACTCAAGCGACCTCGCCCGGGCCCGCGAGACGGCGGCCGCCGTGGAGGCCGCCACCGGGCTCGAGGCGGTCGTCGATCCGGCCCTGCGCGAGGTCGACGTGGGCGGCCTTGTCGGCTGTTCCCGGGAGGAGGTCGAGGCCCGTGACCCGGCCTGGTTTCGGATCTGGCGCGACGGCGGGGTCATGGGCTATCCGGACGGGGAGACGTACCTCGAGCTGCACCGGCGCTCCGTCGACGCGTTCCAGCGCATCCTCGACGCTGCCGACGGGCGCACGGCCGCCGTCGTCTGCCACGGCGGCAACATCCGCGCGATCATGTCCGAGATCGTCGGCCTCGGCCCCGAGGACCGCTGGCGCATCTCCGCCGTCGCCAACTGCAGCATCACCGCGTTCGAGCGCAACCGCGGCCGGGTCGCCCTGGTGACCTTCAACGAGACGGGGCACCTGAACGCAGCCCCACGGCGATCCTGACCCCCGGGAACGGCCCGACGTCCAGGCGCGCGGGACTTCCCCGCCAATCATCTACAGTTCCGGCCGATGGAGGACTACACGTCCAGGTACAAGGGCGAGGCGGTCGAGATCGCCCTCTTCGGGGGCGAGTATCAGGACGGCATCCTCACCGCCTACTGCCTGATCGAGGACGTCGCCCATGTGGAGCTCAACGGGCACATCCTCGTGCCGCTCCAGAACGTCGCCAGCCTGCACTGCACGAGCCGCTGTGACGCGCAGGACGACTGGCCGCCGCGCGGGCTCTTCGACGACGAGCGCGAAGACCGAGACGGGGACGACGAGGTTGGGTGAGGCGGCGGTGGCCGGCCGCTGGCATCCGGACCGGGGTCGCCTCGGAGCTTCGTCCCTGTCGTAGAGGGGCGGCTCGGGGGGGACAGCCCTCCGTACGCGTCAGCGTCGGCGGCGAGGCCGCTCTCTGGCGGCGAGGTACGGAGCCCGGTCCCCGCTGGGAGCGAGCGGCTACCGCCAGAAAGACGAAAAGCCGCCCCGGAGGGACGGCTTTTCGTAGTTATCCCGGCGGCGACCTACTCTCCCAGGCCTTCTCAAGCCAAGTACCATCGGCGCTGAGGGGCTTAACTTCTCTGTTCGGAATGGGAAGAGGTGTTTCCCCCTCGCTATGACCACCGGAAACTTGTCAGGGTCGAAGCGCGGTCTCGCGCGACCCTCAAAACTCCATAGACGGTTTGTGGTGTTCTCGAAATCAAGTCCTCGGATGATTAGTACGGGTCTGCTGAACGCATTGCTGCGCTTGCACATCCCGCCTATCAACCTGGTCGTCTTCCAGGATCCTTACTCCCTCGAGGGGATGGGAGAGCTCATCTCGCGGTGGGCTTCCCGCTTAGATGCTTTCAGCGGTTATCCCGTCCAGACGTAGCTAACCAGCGGTGCCCTTGGCAGGACAACTGATACACCAGAGGTCTGTTCAACCCGGTCCTCTCGTACTAGGGTCGACTCCGTTCAACTCTCCAACGCGCACAGCAGATAGGGACCGAACTGTCTCACGACGTTCTGAACCCAGCTCGCGTACCGCTTTAATGGGCGAACAGCCCAACCCTTGGGACCGACTTCAGCCCCAGGATGCGACGAGCCGACATCGAGGTGCCAAACCGCTTCGTCGATGTGGACTCTTGGAAGCGATAAGCCTGTTATCCCCGGAGTACCTTTTATCCGTTGAGCGACGGCAATTCCACTCTCTACCGCCGGATCACTAAGACCTACTTTCGTACCTGCTCGACTTGTGGGTCTCGCAGTCAAGCTCCCTTGTGCCTTTACACTCTTCGCACGATTTCCGACCGTGCTGAGGGAACCTTTGCGCGCCTCCGTTACATTTTAGGAGGCGACCGCCCCAGTCA
>DATNEZ010000539.1:0-4300 GCA_035606645.1 Binatia bacterium | reverse complement strand
ACAAGCGCACGACCACCGAGATCAAGGCCCAGCGACTGATGATGATGGGCCGCGCCGATGCCGGCGAGTCCCGGATGGACGCCGCGGCCCCTCCGCCGGGCGACGAGCCCGGTCCCCCGCCGGACGACGACATTCCCTTCTGATCGCGAGGATCGCGCGGCCGTCCGGGGGCGCTTGCGGGCGTGGCGCCCTCAGCGTCCCCGTCCGCCGCGTGCGGAGGTCACGGCTCGATCGCGGCGGCGTCCGCCCCGGGAGCCGGCCTGCGCCGCAGGACGGGGCCGCGCCGGGCTCGGGCGGCGCGCGGCCGCCATCCTGCCGCTCTTCGCCATGTTCACGTAGCGGGGCATCGGCTCAGGAGAGATCTTCGATCTTCTTGCGCGCCTCGAACTGGTAGTCCGAATCGGGGAACTCGCTGACGATCTTGCGGTAGGTCTTGATCGCGTCGTCCTTGCGGCCCAGGGCCTCCTGGCACCGGGCGACACCCATCAGCCCCTCCTCCTTCGGGAAGATCCCCTGGGCGTCCTCGGCCAGGGCCTGGTACTGGATGAGCGCCTCGGCGGCGTTCCCTTCCTGCTCCCTCACGCGGCCCAGCTGGAAGCGGGCCATCGGGGCGAGGAAGTCATCCGGGTAGCGCGTGACGAGATCGTGAAGCGATTTCGCGGCCTCATCCGGCTTCTTCAGGCCGGTCAGGGCGAGCCCCCGGTAGTACAGCGCCTTGGGCGCGGCGCGGGACGATCCGTAGCGCGTGAGCACCTCGTCCGTCAGCTCGAGCAGCCGCTGGTCGCGCTCCTCGGTCGTCGTGTAGGTCTTCGTCCCCGGCACCGCCTGCTGCAGCGATTCCAGCGACGCGGCCACCGGCGCGCGGTAGGTCTGGACGATCTGCCCCAGGAGGAACGAGGCCTCCTCCTCGCTCGTGGCCATCCACGAACGCACCGCAAGACCGCCGATCACCAGGAGGACCACGCCGCCGGCGACCAGCGCCACCGTCCGGGTGTGCTCCTCCACGTAGAGGGTCGACCGTTCGAAGACCGTCATCAGCTCGTCGCGCTTGATGAGATGCCGTTCCGACTTCTTCATGTCCGTGCCTCACGCGTCCCTTCGAGGATGGTGGGCCTGGCGTGACTTGAACACGCGGCACCCGGATTAGGAATCCGGTGCTCTATCCACCTGAGCTACAGGCCCGTCGAGGGGCATCACTGTACCGCCCCGCGGCGATGCCCGTCAAGCAGTCGCTTCCGGGGCCCTCTCCTTCCGGGCGGTCAGGGAGCCTGGAGATTCTCCAGCACCGCCGCGAGCGCCGCGCGCACGCCCCCCCGGATGGACGCCTCGCGATCGGGGGCGTACTTCGAGGAATGGAGCGACGGGAGGGGCGTCCCGCCCGGGCGCCGGCTTTCCTCGATGCGGCCGGGGGCGATGGTCCCCAGGTTGAACATGAAGGCCGGGATCCCCTCGCGGCCGTAGTAGGTGAAGTCCTCGGACCCCATGATGGGAGGGACCTCCACGACGCGGTCCTCCCCGAGGACCCGCTTCAGGCCCTGGACCGTGCGGCGCACCAGCTCGGGATCGTTCACGGTGGCCGGCGTGCTCTCGCCGACGGTGATGTCCGGCGGCTGCGGCGCCGCGGCGCCGGTGGCCTCGGCCAGGACGTTCCGCCGAATCCCCTCCAGGAGCCGCCGGCGCGTGTCGTCGCTGTACGAGCGCACGGTGAGCTGCAGGTCCACCGAGTCCGGAATGATGTTGTGCTTCGTCCCGCCGTGGATCGATCCGACCGTGACGACCGCGGCCTCGATCGGGTTGATCTCGCGCGCCACGATCGTCTGCAGCGCCATGACGATGCGCGCCGCGATCACGATCGGATCGACGGTCGTGTGGGGCGCCGAGCCGTGCCCTCCACGGCCGTGCACCCTGATGTCGACGCTGTCCACGTTGGCGAAGGCCGGGCCGGCGCGATAGCCGACGACGCCGGACGGGAGATCGTCCTTGGCATGCATCCCGAGCACCACGTCGGGGCGCGGGAAGCGCGTGAACAGCCCGTCGGCGATCATCGCCTGCGCCCCCTTCACCCTCTCCTCGGCCGGCTGCCCGATGAGGACCACCGTCCCCGTCCACTGCCCCGACAGCGCGCCGAGGCCCCGTGCCAGCCCCACCAGCGTCGTCATGTGGAGATCGTGACCGCAGGCGTGCATCACCGGCACCTGCCGGCCCGCGTCGTCCGTGGTCATGACGGAGCTGGCGTACGGCAGGCCGGTCTCCTCCTTGACGGGGAGCGCGTCCAGGTCCGAGCGCCACATCACGGTGCGCCCCTCGCCGCGGCGCAGCACCGCGACGACACCGTGGCCTCCCACCCCGGTGGTGACCTGGAAACCGGCCGTCTTCAGCTCGGAGGCGATGCGTCGCGCGGTCTCCTGCTCGTGCAGCGACAGCTCGGGGTGGGTGTGCAGGTGACGGTAGAGCCCGTCCAGGAGGGCGTAGTCCTTGTCGATGAGCCGGTCGATCTCGGCGCCGGGCGGACCGGCCGCGAGGGACAGCGCCGGGGCGGCCAGGAGGGCCCAGACGAGCGCGGCGATCCGCGGGGTGCGCATCAATACTCGATGAGGCTGATGACGTCGATGCCGGGGAGCCGCGCCCGTCCTTCGAGGAACGTCAGCTCGACCAGGAACCCCGCGCCGACGACGCGGCCCTCGAGCCGCTCGACGAGCCTCCGGGTGGCCGAGGCGGTGCCGCCGGTGGCCAGCAGGTCGTCCACGATCAGGACCCGCTCTCCGGGACGGATGGCGTCCTCGTGGATCTCCAGCCGGTCCTTGCCGTACTCGAGCTCGTACTCCTCCGTGACCCGCTTCCACGGGAGCTTCCCCGGCTTGCGCACCGGGACGAAGCCTGCGTCCAGGCTGACGGCGATCGCCGGCGCGAAGATGTAGCCGCGCGACTCGATGCCGACCACCTTGGCGACACCCAGCCGCTCGAAGCGCCTGGCGAGCGCGTTCATGGCAAGCTTCAACGCCTCCCGGTCCATGAGCAGAGGCGTGATGTCCTTGAAGATGATCCCCTTCTTGGGGAAATCGGGGACGTCACGGATGTGGCGTCGCAACCCCTGGACGGCGTCGTCGGGCATCAGAAGCGCACCTCGAATTCCTCCGGGACCGGTTCGATCTCGGTCTCCGTCTCCTCAAGCCCGTTCACGATCGCCCCGCGCGGCCCGGTCTGCAGGCGTTCCCGGAGCCTGCCGAGGCTCCCGGCCTCCCCGGCCGCCACGACCTCGACGCGGCCGTCCGGCAGGTTGCGGGCGTACCCCCTGAGACCGAGACCCCGGGCGGCGCGCACCGTGAAGATGCGGTACCCGACCCCCTGGACCACGCCGCTGACCAGGAAACGGCTCGCTTTCATAGGAGAATGAGTGGTCGGGGCGAGAGGATTTGAACCTCCGACCCCCTGGTCCCGAACCAGGTGCGCTACCAGGCTGCGCTACGCCCCGACGTCCCGCTCGTCACGGAAAGCGAATCTTAGTCGAGCGGCGGGAAGGGGGTCAAGGAGTCGGTCGCACGCGGCTGCCGGGGACCAGCGCGTCCCGGCCGTCGTCGAACCGGACCCAGGCCTTGGTCCCCCCGTCGTAGTCGCGGGCCAGGACGACGAGCCGCCCCGGCAGTCCCATGGCGACGCATCGCCCGCTCCCCTCGACGTCCCGGCCGTCCAGGACCCGGAGGAACGGATTCGACTCGCGCTCCGCCCCGACCGTCGTCGGACCGGCGTGCCCCGGATGGATGGGGGTCTCGTGGGGGAGCGCGAGGATCGTCTCCACCGCGCGGCGCGCATCCTCGAACCCGCTGGCCCCCTGCCCCACCGTGCCGCCCAGGGAGCCGGCGAACAGGCAGTCCCCCGTGAACAGTCCGACCCCTTCGATCAGGTATCCGGCGTGCCCTTCCGTGTGGCCGGGGAGGGCCACCGCCCGCACCCGGAGCCCGCCCCACGCCCGCTCCTCGCCCGCCTCGAGCGGCAGCGAGCCAGGGACGTGCGGCGTCTCCGGCCGAAGCGCATGGATGGGCGCGCCGGTCCTTCCGGACAGCTCCGCGTGCCCCTGGACGTGATCGACGTGCCGGTGGGTCGTCAGGATGGCCCCGAGCCTCAGACGGAAACTCTGAAGCGCGGCGATCAGCGGGGCGAGGGGCGCGCCGCTGTCCACGACGACGGCCGTGCCCCCCTCCCGGTCTCCGACCAGGTAGGCGTTCGACAGCCAGCCTTCATCCATCGATCGCTCCACGATCATGATCCGCAGTCTACCCCGATCCGGGGGGCGCGCCGCCCC
>DATNEZ010000521.1:0-5884 GCA_035606645.1 Binatia bacterium | reverse complement strand
GCCCCACTCCCCACAACGCGTCGACCGGCAACTTCTGAAGGAAATGCTCGACGCGCTGCGGCGCGATCACCGTCAGGCCGTCCGGCTTCTTCCACGCCGACGCGATCTTCGCCAGGAACTTGTTCGGCGCCACGCCGGCGGACGCGGTGAGGTTCGTCGTCTTGCGAATTTCCTCCTTGATTCGCAGCGCGACGGTCTTGCCGAGCGGCTCGCTCCACGCGTTCTCGGTCACGTCGAGATACGCCTCGTCGAGCGACAGCCCTTCGACCAGCGGCGTGACCGAGCGGAAAATCTCGAACACCGCGTTCGACGCCGCCTTGTACTTCCTGAAGTCGGGGTGGACGATGACCAGGTGGGGGCAGAGGCGGACCGCGCGGGCCATCGGGATCGCCGAGCGCACGCCGAACGTGCGCGCTTCGTAGCTCGCCGCGGCGACGACGCCGCGCCCGTTGGGATCGCCGCCGACGGCGACCGGCCGGCCGCGAAGTGCGGGATTGTCGCGCTGCTCGACCGACGCGTAGAACGCGTCCATGTCGATGTGAAGGATGCGGCGCACGCTCACGGTATACAATACAAGTTTCCTATGCCGCAGTTTATCTACACCATGAAAGGTCTCGGGAAGGTTCATCCTCCCGATGCCAAGGTTCTCGAGGACATCTGGCTGTCGTTCTACTTCGGCGCCAAGATCGGCGTCCTCGGCCCGAACGGCTCGGGGAAGAGCTCGCTCCTGCGCGTGATGGCGGGCGAGGACAAGGAGTTCATGGGGGAGGCCTTCGCCGCGAAGGGGATCCGGGTCGGGTTCCTGCCGCAGGAGCCGCGGCTCGATCCGAAGAAGACGGTGCTCGGCAACGTCGAGGAGGGGGTCGCCGAGACGCGCGCGCTCCTGGATCGCTTCAACGCCATCAGCGACCGGCTCGGCCAGCCGCTCGAGGGGGACGAGATGGAGAGCCTGCTCGAGGAGCAGGCGAAGGTGCAGGACCAGATCGATCACGCCAACGCCTGGGAGCTCGATCGCACGCTCGAGATCGCCATGGACGCGCTGCGCTGCCCGCCCCCGGACGCCGACGTCACCGCCATCTCGGGGGGCGAGCGGCGGCGGGTGGCCCTCTGCCGGCTGCTGCTGCAGCGTCCCGACCTCCTGCTGCTGGACGAGCCCACCAACCACCTGGACGCCGAGTCGGTCGCCTGGCTCGAGCGCTTCCTCAAGGACTACCCCGGCACCGTCGTGGCGGTCACGCACGACCGGTACTTCCTCGACAACGTCGCCGGCTGGATCCTCGAGCTGGACCGCGGCGCGGGGATCCCCTGGGAGGGGAACTACTCGTCGTGGCTCGACCAGAAGCAGGCCCGCCTGGCGCATGAGGAGAAGGTGGCGGGCGCCCGCCAGAGGACGCTGGCCCGCGAGCTGGAATGGGTGCGCATGGCGCCGCGCGCCCGCCAGGCCAAGAGCAAGGCGCGCGTGAATGCCTACGAGCAGCTGCTGGCGCAGGAGATGGACAAGCTTCCCGAGGCGGTCGAGATCTACATCCCGCCCGGCCCGCGGCTCGGCGGGGTGGTCGTCGAGGCGGACCGGGTGCGCAAGAGCTTCGGGGATCTGCTGCTCTTCGACGACCTGTCGTTCAAGCTGCCGCCGGGAGGGATCGTCGGCGTCATCGGGCCGAACGGCGCCGGCAAGACGACGCTGTTCCGGATGATCACCGGCCAGGAGAAGCCCGATTCCGGCACCCTGCGCATCGGCGAGACGGTGAAGGTGGGCTACGTCGATCAGAGCCGGGACGTCCTCAAGGGGAGCCAGAATGTCTGGGAGGCGATCGCCGAGGGGAACGAGGTCCTGCAGCTCGGGAAGCGCTCGCTGAACTCGCGATCCTACGTCGCGTCCTTCAACTTCAAGGGGCCCGATCAGCAGAAGAGGGTGCAGGACCTCTCAGGAGGGGAGCGGAACCGCGTGCACCTGGCCCGCATGCTGAAGGGCGGCGCCAACCTGCTGCTCCTGGACGAGCCGACCAACGACCTCGACGTCGACACGCTGCGGGCGCTCGAGGAGGCGCTCCTCGAGTTCGCAGGCTGCGCCGTGGTCATCAGCCACGACCGCTGGTTCCTCGATCGCATCGCCACGCACATCCTGGCGTTCGAGGGGGACAGCCAAGTGACGTGGTTCGAGGGGAACTACCAGGACTACCAGGCGGATCACCGGCGGCGCCTCGGCGTCGACGCGGACCAGCCGCACCGCATCAAGTACCGCAGGCTGACGCACGACTAGAAGCGCGGCCGGGTGATTGGCCGGGCGGCGCGGTCCCGGCGCGTTACTGCGTCGGCGCGGGGTGCCCCAGAACGGCGCCGACGATGACGCAGGCCAGCCCGGCGAGCTGGATGAAGAACGACTTCTTGTTCTCCTGCCAGTTCTTCACCAGGAAGAACAGGCCGACCGGCGCGATGAAGAGCACGCCCAGGCCCCACATGACACTGACCTTGAAGGCGTTGACGATGAGCATCACGCCCCCGACGAGCATCAACACTGCTCCGACGAGCACCAGAGCGGCTGTCAGCACGGTGATCCCCCCTGTTTGAGACTTTCCCCACTTCCGTCGCGCGAACCATCTCGCGCGGGGCAGTAATGTGGGGGTGGGGGCTGAAGAAGGCAACCGACTGACGGAAATGTAACCGCTCAGCTGAAGCGCGCCAGGTCGACGCGACGATTCTCGGCCCGGCCGGCCCAGGTGTTGTTGTTCGCGACCGGCTGCCTCGATCCATATCCCCTGACCTCCAGTCGGCCCGGCGACACGCCCTTGCCGATCAGGTAGTCGCGCACCGCGTTGGCGCGAGCCATCGACAGACGCTTGTTGGTGACGGACGTGCCGGTCGAGTCCGCATGGCCGGCGATCCCGATGACCACGGTGGGATTCAGCTTGAGGGAGCGGGCGACCCTGTCGAGGGAGGCCTGCGATTTGGGCTCCAGCTGGGCACTGCCGGTGGCGAACCGGACTCCCTTCAGATCGAGCGGCCCCCCGACGGTCGCCGGCTGATGCTGCAGGAGCTGCGTCAGGGTCTCGCCGTCGACCCTGCCGTTCGGCCTCAGCGAATGGGAAATCTGGAAGGCCTCGAGCGCCCCGCGCGTCGCGGCGTCCACCACGCCGCGCTTGAACCTTCCCGCCTTGAGGTGGCCGAGGTGCGTCAGGATTCCCTGCGCCTCTCCGACCGCGAGCTCCGATCCGTACATCCGGTCCGTCTCCTCGCTGCTCGCGGCCATGGCGGGCGCCATCCCTCCGATCAACCCGGCCGTCAGGACACACAGGATGACGCGGCGCATCGAACGTGGAATGTCCGTGTTCTTCATCGTGATCTCCTTGTGTTTGAGCGACGCGGTCCCGGGAACTCCGGCGACAGCCCCCCGGCCGGTCGCCCCAGCGGGCGGAGTATAAATCGAAAGCGGGGGCCTCAGAGCTTCTCGAGCTGGGCGTAGCGGGGCAGGAGCTTCTTCGAGCCGCAGATCGAGAACGACACCGTCAGCTTCAGCCGGTCGCCGCTCCCCTCGACCCCGATCACGGTCCCCACGCCGTACTCGGGGTGCTGCACCCTCGATCCCAGGCTGAAGGACGAGGTTCCCTGGGCCCCGGCCGCGGCGGGCGCATCTTCGGGCAGGAGCTGCGACTCCTCGTCGTACCTCCCGGCTCCGGCGCGGCGCCTGCGGATCGCCTCGGCGGCGCCCAGGATGCGCGCGGCATAGGGGGCGGTCGCCGCCTCCTCCTCCAGGGCTTTCTCGCGCAGCAGGCGGGAGGGGATCTCCTGCAGGAAGCGGGACGGCTCGGCGGGCATCGGCTCCCCGAACTGGCGGCGCGTGAGCCCCCTCGTGAGGATGAGGCGCGACCGGGCGCGCGTCATGCCGACGTAGAACAGGCGCCGCTCCTCTTCGATGTCGTCGTGGTCCTCGCCGGAGCGCGCGTGCGGGAAGAGGTTCTCCTCGAGTCCCGCGATGAACACGACGGGGAACTCGAGCCCCTTGGCCGAATGGAGGGTCATCAGGCGGACGCCCGACGACCCCTGCACGTTCTCGGTCTCGGACAGGAGCGCGGTGCGATCGAGAAACGCCCTGAGGCCGTCCTCGACCCCGTCCCACGCGGACACCGCGGTCACCAGCTCGCTCAGGTTCTCGACGCGCGAGGCGGCGTCCCCCGGCGCGGTCTTCTCGAGGTACGCCTCGAACCCGGTGCGATCGATGATCGCGGTCACGAGGCGCCCCGGGGTCATCGCCGCGAGTCCGGCGCGCAGGCCCGCCATCAGGTCGAGGAACGCCTGGAGCGCCCGGGCGGCCCGTCCCCCGACGCGGCCCGTCCCGGCGGCCGTGCGCATTGCCTCCTCGAAGGAGGCCGAGGTCTCCCGGGCCACCTCCGTGACGATGTCGAGCGTCGCCCGCCCGATGTCGCGCGCCGGCACGTTGACGATGCGTTTCAGGCTGACGTCGTCGCGGGGGTTCAGGAGGGCGCGCAGGTAGGCCAGGACGTCCTTCACCTCCTTGCGGTCGTAGAAGCGCGTGCCGCCGATGATGATGTAGGGCACCTGGTGGCGCGCCAGGGACTCCTCCAGGGCGCGCGACTGGGCGTTGGTCCGGTACAGGATCGCGATCTCCTCCAGGCCGTGCTCGCTCCGCAGCCCCTGGATGCGGGCGATGATCCGCTCGGCTTCGTGCCGCTCGTCCATGGCCACCAGCAGCTCGAGGGGCGCGCCCGCCGGCGCCTCGGACCACAGCGCCTTGTCGATGCGGCTCCTGTTGTGGCGCACCACCGCGGTGGCCGCCTCGAGGATGTTGCCGGTCGAGCGGTAGTTCTGCTCCAGCTTGATGATGCGCGTGCCCTTGAAGTCCTCCTCGAACGACAGGATGTTGTTGATGTCGGCGAAGCGGAAGCGGTAGATCGATTGATCGGGATCGCCCACGGCGCAGACGTTGCCGTGCTCCGCGGCCAGGTGGCGGATCAGGCGGTACTGCGGCCGGTTGGTGTCCTGGTACTCGTCCACCATCAGGTAGCGCACCTGCCCGGCGGCGTCGCGCGCCAGGTCCTCGCGCGCCGCGAACAGCTCCAGGACCTTGCCGATCAGGTCGTCGAAGTCCATGGCGTCGCAATCCTTGAGCCGCCTCTGGTAGAGCGCGTAGACCTTCGAGATCAGGTCGTCCTGCAGCCCCTCTTTCGCGCGGTCGAACGCCTCCGCGTCGAGCCCCTGGTTCTTGGCGCTGCTGATGCGGTTGCGGAACATGCGGGGCGTGAAGGTCGCGTCGTCGATCGACAGCTCGCCCAGGCAGTCCTTGATCAACGCCGCCTGGTCGGCATCGTCGTAGACCTGGAAATTGTTCGAGAAGCCGAGCCGATCGGCGTACCGCCTCAGGTACCTGAGGCACCAGGAATGGAAGGTGGACACCAGCGCGCCGCCGCGGTCGGCGCCGACCAGGCGCTCGACGCGCTCCTTCATCTCGCCCGCCGCCTTGTTGGTGAACGTCACCGCCACGACCTGGTGGGGCGGGGCGAGGCCCCGCGCCAGGAGGTGGGCCAGGCGGTGCACGATCACCCGGGTCTTGCCCGACCCGGCCCCGGCCACGATCAGCAGCGGCCCGTCGGCGTGCTCCACCGCCTCCCGCTGCTGCGGGTTGAGCGGGTCGAGAAGTGGATCCATGCGCGGATTATCGCACAGCGCCGAGGCCGGCCCATGACACGGCCCGGCCCGATGCCCGGGCAGGCTCCTGCTACTCCACCGTGACCGACTTGGCGAGGTTGCGCGGCTGGTCCACGTCGCAGCCGCGCCGCACCGCGATGTGATACGCCAGCAGTTGCAGCGGAACCACCTCCAGTACAGGCAGCAGCAGTTCCGGAGCGGGCGGCACATACAGCACGTGGTC
>DATNEZ010000515.1:0-2450 GCA_035606645.1 Binatia bacterium | reverse complement strand
TTCCGGGATCGTCTAACGGTAGGACACGTGGCTCTGGACCACGGTATCGGGGTTCGAATCCCTGTCCCGGAACCAAAAGCGGGCGTGGCGCTATCGTCTAGGGGTTAGGACGGATGGTTCTCAGCCATCAGACCGGGGTTCGAATCCCCGTAGCGCTACCAGCTTTTTTCCCCTCCGCGCAGCCCCTGCCCTGAACCGGCTCCTTTTCATGATGATGGCGTCGGCCGTCGTGTCGGCGGCCGGGCTGTCGTCCGCCTGCGGCGCGCCGTCCGCCGAGCGGGCGACGGGGGAGGTGGCCCGGGCGGTCGAGGCCTCGCTCCGCGGCGGGACCGGGCGCTTCGACCACGCGGCCTGGGGACGGCTTCTCGAGAAGGGGACGGCGGGAGGCCTGGTCGACTACGGCTTCATGCGCGATCACCGGTCGGACCTGGCGGTCTACCTGAAGGCGGCCGGTGACGCCCGCCTGGAGCGGCTGGCCCCGGCCCACCTGGAGGCGCTCCTGATCAATGCCTACAACGCGCTGACCGTGGCCTCGATCCTCGACCGTCCGGACGTCGCCTCGATCCGGGACATCCCGGGGGTCTGGACCAGAAGGCGGCACCGGGTCGGGGGCTTCGACCTGACCCTCGACGACATCGAGCACCGGGTCCTGCGGCCGTTCTTCAAGGACCCGCGGCTGCACTTCGCGCTGAACTGCGCGTCGCGATCGTGCGCGCCGCTGCCGGGCTGGGCGTACGACGGCGACCGCCTCGACGCGCAGCTTCAGGAGCGGACGCGGGCATTCCTGGCCGACGCGCAGAACGTCCGGATCGACGGGTCGAGGCTGCTCCTGTCCCGCTGCTTCGACTGGTACGGATCGGATTTCACGGCGGCCGGCTGGAAGGGAACGGCGCCGTCGATCGCGGCGTACGTGGCGCGCGGGTCGTCTCCCGACGTCGCCCGGTTCATCGAATCGCAGCGCGGGAAGCCTTCGATCGGGTTTCTCGACTACGACTGGGCGCTCAACGCGGTCGCCCCGGCTCCTGGGCCTTGAGCAGGGCGGCGACCCGCAGCAGCTCGGCGCAGGCCTTCTCGACCAGCGCGGCGCTCTTCGGGTCCTTCAGGCGTCCGGCCTCGTCGAACGCCTGGTCGGCGCGGGCGATCTGCACAGTCTGGGGCAGAACGAGGACATTCAGGGAGTTGAGGACCTGGCGGACGGCGAGCACGCCGCGCACCGCGCCGAACTGTCCCGGCGAGGCGCCCATCAGGAGCGCGACCCGTCCCCGGAACGGATTGTCGGGCGGCCGGCTGGCCCAGTCGATGGCGTTCTTGAGAGTCCCGGGGACCGAGTTGTTGTATTCGGGGGTCGCGATCAGCAGGGCATCGGCGGCGGCGATCCGGCGCTTGAACCGCAAGGCCCCCTCGGGAAGGCCTTCCCGGGCCTCGAGGTCGCCGTCGTACAGGGGCATCGTGACCTCGGTCAGGTCGAGTCGATCGAGATCGGCCTTCCCCTGCAGCGTTCCCAGGGCGACCTCGAGGAGCTTGCGATTGAACGAGCCGGCGCGCAGCGCGCCCGCGAAGGCGAGGATCTTCACGGCACGATACTACTTCAGGATGCCGACATGAAAGGCCGGAACCGCGGGAAGGGGGAGTTGATCCTCGTGCAGCACGCCGTGCACGAGGAGGCGGGGCTCATGGGCCCGGCGCTCGTGGATTGCGGCCTGACGATCCGCACGGTGCGCACCTACGCGGGAGATCCCGTGCCGCGCGCCGCGGGGGGGGCGGCCGGGATCGTCATCATGGGGGGCCCGATGGGTGTCTACGAGTCGGACCGGCACCCGCACCTGAAGGACGAGATCGCCCTGGCCGCCGACGCCCTGAAACGCGGACTTCCGATTCTCGGGATCTGCCTCGGGTCGCAGATCCTGGCGGCCGCCGCCGGGGCCCGCGTCCATGCGGGGCGGGTGAAGGAGATCGGCTGGTTTCCCGTCACTCTCAGCGCCGCGGGGCGGGTCGATCCGCTCCTCGGCGTCTTCGCGACACAGACCGTGTTCTTCCACTGGCACGGCGATATCTTCGACCTGCCGGGGGAGGTCGTTCTGCTCGCCTCGTCCTATCTGTATCCGCACCAGGCGTTCCGTCTCGGCGCGCGCGCCTGGGGCGTGCAGTTCCATCCCGAGGTGACTCCGGAGATGGTGGACCGGTTCGTCGCCGCGGGGGAATCGGAAGCGCGCGACTTCGGAGGGGCCGCAGGGGGAGAGCGGATGCGGGCCGGGGCGAGACGCCACGCGCCGCCGCTCGTCGAGCCGATCGCCGCCATGGCCCGGGCCTTCTGTACTGCGGCCGGCCGGCCTACTTCACCCGCGTCCGCCTGACCCGCCTGTAGACCTCGAGCGGATCGTCCAGCGGCGGCCAGCCCAGGACGGCGAGGGCGTCCTGCACGTACTCGGTCCGGCGCATCCCGACCAGGA
>DATNEZ010000503.1:0-7191 GCA_035606645.1 Binatia bacterium | reverse complement strand
GATCGACGCCCCTGCCAACTGTCCCATGCGACCTCTGGGCATGAGCCCCGAGGCCAGAACCGATCTGACCTGGGAGCGCATTCAGCAGGCGCGGGGGGGCGCAGTGCGCTTGCCGGGCCGTGCGAGACCTCGCGGCCGGGGACCCGACGCGCCGATCTGCGGCGCGGCGGGCGGTCGCGAGGCGAGCCGAGGGGAGGCTCGCGCAGCGAGCCGGACCCGTGCCCGGCAAACGCACTGCGCCTCCCCGCGCCGGCCGGCCGCAGTCTCAGGGCCCAGTCGGTGCGGGCGTCTGAGTCGGGTCGGGAAGGCGTAGCGGGGGACGGCTGGCAGGACGCCGCAGCCAGGATTCGACCCGCGCCGCGAGCTCGGCGACGCGCTCTGGGCGGGACGGGGCGAGGTCCTCCTTCTCCAGCGGGTCGTGCTCCAGATCGTAAAGGTGGTGGCGGCCGTCGGAGGCCCAGTGCAGCTTGTCCGGGCCGATCCGGAAGGCCACGAGGGCGCGGTCCCACGGGCCGATGCGCGCCTCGGGAAAGCGCTGCTGGATGAGCTCCAGGAACTGGATCGGCCGGGCGAACTCGCCGACCAGGGAGTCCGATCGGGGGACGGTCGCGATCCCGCGAATGCCCGGCAGCGGGACCGCTTCGGAGCCGGGCGAGCCGGGGGCCCCCTTGCCGCCCGGATCGATCCCCGCCAGGGCGAGAAGCGTGGGGAAGAGATCCTGCAGCATGACCGGCTCCCGGATCCGCCCGCCCGCGGGGACCGCCCGGGGATAGCGCAGCACGAGGGGGACGCGCAGGAGCTCCTCGTACAGGTTCATCTTGTGATCGAGGAAGCCGTGGTCCCCTATGGCCTCGCCGTGGTCGGAGGTGACGACGACCACGGTGTCGTCCAGAAGGCCGTCCTGCCTCAGGAGGCGGGCCACCTCTCCCACCCGGCGGTCGACGTAGGCGATCTCGCCGTCGTACAGGTCCGAAAGCACCTTGAGGTCTCCGGGCTGGAGGCCCCCGAGGCCGAGGACGTACTTGACCTCCTCGGGATGCCGGAAGCGGCGCAGCCTCTCGACCGCCAGGGGGTCCGTCCCGGGGGAGAGCATGCGGGAGCGCTCCGGCTCCGGGGGGTCGTAGGGCAGGTGCGGCTCGAGGTAGTTGATGAACAGGAAGAAGGGCTGCTCCCGCGCGGCGGCGGTGCTCCTGCGCCATTCGAGCCAGCGCGCCACGCGGGCGTTCACCCTTGAGGCGCCCGCGTCCTGCTCCCCCGCCGGGGTCCCCTTCCAGAGCTCTTCGTAGCCGTCGAACCCCCGGTCGAGGCCGTATTGCCGCCCGACCCAGGGGTTGGCGGCATAGGCCTGGGTCCTGTAGCCGGCGTCCCGGAACGCTTCGGCCAGCGTGCGGTGCCGGTCGTCGAGCTTCAGGTGGCCGGAATCGGCCCCGTGCGCCGAGGGGTGGAGGCCGGTGAACAGGCTGGCGTGGGCAGGAAGGGTCCAGGGGGCCGGACTGCGGGCCTGTTCATAGACAGTCCCTTCCGAGGCGAGGATCGCGATTTCAGGGGTGGTCTGGCGCGTGTAGCCGTCGAAGCTGAAGCGGTCGGCGCGCCCGGTGTCGATGACCACCAGGAGGACGTTCGGCCGGGCCCCCCCGCCGCATCCGGCAAGGGACAGCGTCGCCAGGCAGGACAGCAGAAGAGCCGACCAGGGGGCCCGCCCCGCCCTTTCCGACCGGGCCGTCGTATCCCGGCTCATCGAGCCGGGGATTGCCCCCCCCTGGCCCGAAGGGGCCGGCCGCTCCACGCGAACTCGCCGGGAAGCCTCGTGGGGACCTCGGTCCCCTGCCCCGGTCCGAACAGGGTGGCGCTGTCCGACCCGCCCTGGTCCCCCGGCCCGCTCTCGGGCGGGAACGACAGCTTCCTCTGGAAGTCCCGGCCGGGCATCGTCATGTTGCGGGCCTCGAGGAGCGTCCCCTGGACGCGCTGCAGCTCCGCCTGGGACTTGTTGTAGTCGACGATCGCCAGGTTCTCCCGGGCCTCGGCGGTGGTGAGGTCGGTCTGGAACTGCAGCACCTGGAACGAGGTGCTCATGCCGTTCTCGAACTTCTTCTGCTCCGCGGAGAGCTTCTCACGCTGCAGGCGCACGTTGACCTGGGCCGACTTGACCCGCTTCAGGTTCGTCTCGAGGGTGCGCACGGCGTTCCGCACCTCGATGCGCGCGAACTGCTCGAGGCTGTCGAGGGTGTAGCGGGCCTGCGTCAGGGCGTAGTCGGCGTCGGTGTAGTTGGCGCCCGCCAGCCGGTTGCGCAGCGGGATCAGGAGATTGAGCTGCACGGTCCAGTCGGTCTGGTTCCGGTCCCTCAGGTCGTCGATGGAGTCGCCGTAGTTCGCGTCGTTGAACCCCGAGTTGCCGTACGTCCCCTGGAAATCGAGGCCCCAGCGCTTCTGGTTCTTGCGGAAGGCCAGGTCGGTCTCGCGGCTCTTGAGATCGAGACGGGCCGCCTCCAGGTCGGGACGGTGGCTCATCCCCGAGGCCACGGCGGCGTCCATGTCGGGCGTCATCTCGACCACGGCGGGCATGTCGCTCGGCTGGATCGGCCGCGCCCAGTCGGGAGAGGTCTTCGGCACGTTCATGATGAGGCGCATGGCGTCCTCGGCGGTGCGAACCGCGGCCTGGGCGATGATCACCGCCTCCTCGCGATCGGCGACTTCCGCCTCGGCCTGGGTGATCTCGATCGGCGCCAGCGTGCCGACGCGCACCTTGATCCGGTTCTGGTCCAGGAAGTCCTTGGCGAGCTGCAGCGCCGCCAGGCGGGTCTTGAGATTGAGATGGGCGAAGTCCAGGTCCCAGTACGCCTTCTCAGCCGTCGCCAGGGTGTCGATGACCGTCTGCCGGAAGCGCGCCTCGGTCGCTCCCAGGCTGTTGCGCGCCACGATGATGAGGGAGCGGTTGGCGCTCGCACCCAGGTTGCGCAGCAGGGGCTGGGTGAAGGTCAGGAGGTACGAGGTGTTGAACTCCTGGGAGGCGCTGGCTGGGTTCGCCCCCAGCTGGAAGGAGGAGTCGCTGTCGTCGCCGTTCAGGTCGACCGAGTAGCGCCCGCCGGTGATGAGCGGATCCTCGAAATGGACGTTGTACACATGGGTCTTCGCGGTCGAGGTGAAATCCAAGAACGTGCCGGTGAACGACGTGACGCCGCGCTGGTCCCTCTCGGCGTTCCTCGCCAGGGCGGTGAGAAACGGGTCGAACCCCGACTCGCTGGCGATCACCCGGGTCTCGCTGCGCAGCGGATCGTAGGAGCGCACCACGATGTCCAGGTTGTTCTCGAGCGCCGTCCGCAGCGCGTCCTGGAGCGACAGGACCACCGGCGCCTCGGGCGTTCCCTGCTGCGCCTCCGGGGCGACCGGGGGAGCGGGGGTCGCAGACTCCTGGGCCATCGCCCCGGGCGCCGCCAGGGAAGGCAGGAGGGTTGCCAGCATCACCAGGGCCAAGGTCGGGGGCGCCACACGTCGTCTCATCCGATCACCTCGATTTGCCGTCACATGTCGTACATGGGAGAAGGCACGGTCCTCCCCCCGCCTGATGGACGTCTATACGCACCCCGGGGCGGACAAGTTCCCCCGGGTTCCGCCTTCGCCGGGATACAGGTGGCAGGCCACCCAGTGCCCCGGCGCCACCTCCAGCAGCGGCGGCTCGATCCGGTCGCAGGTCTCGATCGCGCTCGGGCAGCGCGGATGAAACCGGCAGCCGGGCGGGGGCTGGGCGGGAGACGGCGGGTCCCCGCGCAGCACCTGCCGCTCCCTCGCCCTGGCCGGGTCGGGGATCGGAATCGCCTGCAGGAGGGCCCTAGTATACGGATGTAGGGGGTTCTTGAATATCTCTTCCCTCGATCCGGACTCGACGATCCGGCCCAGGTACATGACCGCGACCCGGTCGGCGATGCGCTCCACCACCGCCAGGTCGTGCGCGATGAACAGGTAGGCGATGCCGAACTCCTCCTGGAGGTCCATGAGGAGATTGATCACCTGGGCCTGCACCGAGACGTCGAGCGCCGACACCGGCTCGTCCGCCACGATGAGCCGCGGCTGCAGGGCCAGGGCCCTCGCCACGCCGATCCTCTGCCTCTGCCCGCCCGAGAACTCGTGCGGGTACCGGTCGCGCATCGCCGGATCGAGCCCGACCCTGCGCAGGAGGGCCGCCACCCGATCGTCGCGCTCGGCGCGCCCCGCCCCGATGCGGTGGATGTCGAGCGGCTCGCGGACGATCTCCCCCGCCCGCATGCGCGGGTTGAGCGATCCGTAGGGGTCCTGGAAGATGACCTGGATCTGCCGCCGCATCCGGCGCATGTCCCGCGGCGGAAGGGCGAGGAGGTCGGCGCCGTCGAAACGGACCGACCCCCGGGTCGGCTCGATCAGCCTCAGGATGCAGCGTCCGGTGGTCGTCTTGCCGCTCCCCGACTCCCCCACCAGGGCCAGGGTCTCGCCGGGGGCGATCGACAGGGACACGCCGTCCACGGCCCGCACCCAGCCGGATACCCCCGCGAACAGCCCGGGCCGGATCGGGAAATGCTTGACCAGGTCCCGCACTTCGAGGAGCGGAACTCCCTCAGGCGGCGCGGCGCCGGGGCCGCCCGCGGGGATCATCGCGGCCGTCCTTCCCCGTCATGGTGCTTGAAGCAGGCGACGGCGCCCGCGGCCTCGGGGGATGCGGTCGACCCGGCCACAGCACCCACGGGGAGGATCCGCGGCGATCGCTCACGACACTCCGGCATCACGTCGGGGCAGCGCGGATGGAAGGCGCACCCGGACGGAAGGTGGAGCATGTCGGGCACGCTCCCCTCGATCGACGGCAGGCGCTGTTTGCGCCCGCCCCGGGAATACGGGCCGGCCTCGCCGAGCCTCGGGACCGATCGCAGGAGCCCCGCGGTGTACGGGTGCCGCGGCGAGGCGAACAGGTCGGCCACCCGCGCCTCTTCGACGATGCGGCCGGCGTACATGACCGCGACCCGGTCGGCGGTCTCGGCGATGACGCCGAGGTTGTGCGTGATCAGGATCAGCGAGAGGCGCAGCTCCCGCTTCAGGGTGCGCAGCAGGTCGAGGATCTCCGCCTGGATGGTGACGTCGATCGCCGTGGTCGGCTCGTCGGCGACCAAAAGCGACGGCCGGCACGCCAGGGCCATGGCGATCAGGACGCGTTGGCGCGTCCCTCCCGACATCTGGTGCGGGTACTCGCGGGCGCGGCGCTCCGCGTCCGGGATGCGCACCAGCTGCATCAGCCGCACCGCCTCGCGCAGCGCCTCCTTCTTCTTCATCATGCCGTGGACGATGAGCCCCTCGGCGATCTGGTAGCCGACGGTGAACACCGGATTGAGGGCGGTGGACGGCTCCTGGAAGATGAGGGCGATCTCGCGGCCGCGGAAGGCCCGCATCTTCTTCTCGGGGAGGGCCGTCAGGTCGGTCCCCTTATAGATGATGCGGCCGGCGACGATCCGCCCGGGAGGCGGGACGAGGCGCAGGAGCGACAGCGCCGTGACGCTCTTGCCGCAGCCCGACTCACCCACCAGGCCGAGCGTCTCCCCCTCCTCGACGCGGAAGGAGATGCGATCGACGGCGCGCACCTCTCCCGCCGCGGTTCCGAAATGGGTCGACAGGTCGGTCACTTCGAGGATGCTCACGAGGGCGCTCCCGCGCGCTCAGGCGGCCCCGGGCCGCCGCCCTAGACGACGGCCGGCCGATAGGCGCCGAATACGGCCCGCAGCCGGTCGGCGATCTCCCCCAGGGTGGCCCGGGCCTCGACCGCGGCCAGGATGTGCGGCAGGAGGTTGTCTCCGCCTGTCGCCGCGCGCTCGACCGCCTGGAGGGCCTTCTGCGCGGCCGGGCCGTCACGGCCCTCCTTGAACGCCTTGAGGCGGGCGCGCTGGTCCTCCTCGAGGCGCGGGTCGATCTTCTGCAGCGGGATGGCGGCGGCCCCCGGTGTCGCCTCGTCCTTGAACCGGTTGACGCCCACGATGACGCGGCGGCCGTCATCCACCTCCTTCTGGTGTCGGAAGGCGGCCTCCTGGATCTCCTTCTGCTGGTAGCCGGCCTCGATCGCCTTCACGGTCCCCCCCTGGGCGTCGATCGCCTCGAGGTAGGCGCGCACGCGCGTCTCGATCTCCGTGGTCAGCGCCTCCAGGGCGTACGAGCCGCCGAGCGGGTCGGCGGTGTCGGCCACGCCGCTCTCGGACGCGAGGATCTGCTGGGTGCGCAGCGCCACGGTCGCCGATTGCTCGGTCGGGAGGCCGAGGGCCTCGTCCAGGGCGTTCGTGTGCAGGCTCTGCGTCCCGCCCAGGACGGCCGCCAGCGCCTGCAGCGCGACGCGCGCCACGTTGTTCAGCGGCTCCTGCGCGGTCAGGGTCGAGCCGCCGGTCTGGGCGTGGAAGCGCATCTGCATCGCCCGCTCCCCCCTGGCCTTGAACCGCTCCTTCATGATCCGGGCCCAGACGCGGCGCGCGGCGCGGAACTTGGCGATCTCCTCCAGGAAGTGATTGTGCGCGTTGAAGAAGAACGACATCTGCCCGGCGATCTCCTCGACCGGAAGCGAGGCGGCGCGCGCCGCCTCGAGGTACGCGATGCCGTTCGCGAAGGTGAAGGCCACCTCCTGCACCGCCGTCGAGCCCGCCTCGCGGATGTGGTAGCCGCTGACGCTGATGGCGTTCCAGCGCGGCAGGGTCTCGCGGCACCAGGCGAACAGGTCGGTGGCGATACGCAGCGAGGCGGACGGCGGGTAGATGTAGGTGCCGCGCGCGATGTACTCCTTCAGGACGTCGTTCTGGACGGTGCCGGACAGGCTCGTCCCGGGGATGCCCCGCGAGCGGGCCACGGCGACGTAGAGGGCGAGCAGGATGGCCGCCGTGGCGTTGATCGTCATCGAGGTGGTCACCCGGTCGAGGGGGATGCCGTCGAAGAGGCGGCGCATGTCCTCGATGGAGTCGATGGCCACGCCGACGCGGCCCACCTCGCCGCGGGCCAGGGATGAGTCCGAGTCGTAGCCGATCTGGGTCGGCAGGTCGAAGGCCACGGAGAGGCCGGTCGTCCCCTGCGAGAGGAGGTAGCGATAGCGCCGGTTCGACTCGCCGGCGGAGGAATAGCCGGCGTACTGGCGCATCGTCCAGTGGCGCCGGCGGTACATCTCCGGGTAGAGGCCGCGGGTATAGGGATACTGGCCCGGAT
>DATNEZ010000498.1:0-2047 GCA_035606645.1 Binatia bacterium | reverse complement strand
AGCGGTCCGCCATGCCGTCCGTCAAGGCGACCGCTCTCGGGATCCCGACCCACCCGCCGACCAGGGACAAGACCGCGAGAATCGCCAGCGGCACCGTCATCGTGCGCGGCGACTCGTGCAGGTGATGCCGCGCCTCTTCGGAGAAGCGCTCCTCCCCCCTGAAGACCAGGATATAGAGCCGGCACATGTAGAAGGCGGTCAGGCCGGCGGTAACGGCCCCCACGAGCCAGAAGATCGGGCTCCGGTTGAACGCCGCCCAGAGGATCTCGTCCTTGGAGAAAAACCCCGCGAACGGAACGATCCCCGCTATCGCCAGCGTCGCAAAGGCGAACGTGCCGTGCGTCCAGGGGGTGTGCCTGTGGAGGCCCCCCATCTTGCGGATGTCCTGCTCGCCGGACAGGGCGTGGATCACCGAGCCGGCCCCGAGGAACAGGAGCGCCTTGAAGAAGGCGTGCGTCATGAGATGGAACGCCGCCGCCGAGAACGCCCCGACGCCGGCCGCCAGCATCATGTAGCCCAGCTGCGAGACCGTCGAGTAGGCCAGGACCTTCTTGATGTCGGTCTGCACCAGGGCGATGCTCGCAGCGAAGAGCGCGGTCAGGGCGCCGACGATCGCCACGGTCAGCATCGCCCCCGGAGCGTGCAGGTACAGGGGGGCCATGCGGCAGGTGACGTAGACCCCCGCCGTCACCATGGTGGCGGCGTGGATGAGGGCCGAGACCGGCGTCGGGCCCGCCATGGCGTCCGGCAGCCAGACGTACAGCGGGATCTGCGCCGACTTGCCGCACGCCCCCACGAACAGGAGGAGGGCCGCCGCGGTGCACACGCCGGTGGGAAGCCCCCCGACCTTCGCCAGGACCCCCTGGATGTCGAGGGTCCCCGTGGCCCAGAACAGCGTCAGCATCCCCAGGACGAAGCCGACGTCGCCGATCCGGTTCGTGATGAACGCCTTGCGGCCCGCGTCGGCGCACGACATGCGGGTCTTCTCGTCGAACATGCGGTCGTAGTAGAAGCCGATGAGCAGGTACGAGCAGAGGCCGACCCCCTCCCAGCCGACGAACACCACGGGGAGGGACGCCCCGAGCACCAGGGTCAGCATCATCGCCATGAACAGGTTGAGGTAGGCGAAGAACCGGGCGTGGGCCGGCGGCGGCTCGTGCGCCATGTAGCCGGTCGAGTAGACGTGGATCAGGAAGCCGACGCCGGTCACGACCAGGAGCATGACGGCGGACAGCGGGTCGAGGGCGAACGCCCAGTCGACGCTCATCTCCTCTCCCGACGCCGAGCGCCCCATCGGCATCCAGGAGCCGAGCACCTGGGTCACCCGGTGGGCCTCCGCGTCCACGGTCAGTCCCGGCGTCGCGGGGAGATGCGCCGCGCCTCCGAGGCCCAGGACGGCCCCCAGGGAGACGAGGAACGACAGGAGGACCGCGCCGCAGGCGACGTACCCGACCGCCTTGCGCGGCAGGACGCGCCCCCCGAGCAGGCCGTTGATCGCGAAGCCCGCCGCCGGGAAGAGCGGGATCATGAAGAGCCATCCGAGAAACGCCACGCCCGCCCCCTCAGCCCTTCATGATGTGGACTTCGTCCACGTGGATGGTGTCGCGGTTCCGGAACAGGGCCAGGACGATGGCCAGGCCGACGGCCACCTCCCCCGCCGCCACGGCGATGGTGAAGATGCTGAACACCTGGCCGGACATGGCGTGCAGCCTCTGGCCGAACATGATGAAGTTGATGTTCGCGGAGTTCATCATCAGCTCGATCGACATCAGGATGACGATGGCGTTCCTCCGGGTCAGGACCCCCAGGACCCCGACGGCGAAGAGCAGCAGGCTGAACACCAGGATGTGGCTGGGCGGGACCGGCATCGTCTCCTCGGCTCAGTACTTCTGGCGCGCCAGGACGATGGCGCCGATCATCGCCACGAGCAGCAGGACCGAGGCGATCTCGAAGGGGAGGAGAAAGTCGCTGTACAGCGCCACGCCGATCGCCTGCAGGTTGCCCCCCTCGGGCCGGAGCTGGACCGCCTGCATCGGCGCGTCGGCGA
>DATNEZ010000235.1:0-3502 GCA_035606645.1 Binatia bacterium | reverse complement strand
CCTCGGCCCCCTGCTTGGCGGGCTCTACATCGGACGTCGTCGGGCTCTCGACCAGCTGGGGGCCGCCGTCCGCCTGGCGCAGGCCGGCGTGCAGACCCCCGAGATCCTGGCGGTCGGCTCGCGGCGCGCGGCCGGGTTCTTCCGGGCCCAGGCCATCGTGGCCCGGGAGATCGCCGGGGCCCGGAACCTGCACGAGCTGGCGCGGGAGAGCCTCTCCAGAGCCAGGCGCCGGGAGATTCTCGACCGGACGGCGTCCGTCCTGCGCGACATGCATGACGCGGGCTTCGAGCACGCCGACCTGAACCTGGCCAACCTGGTCTGGGGAAGGGGAGGCGCCGGGGAGACGATCTTCGTGGTGGACCTCGAGCGGGGACGCTTCCGGGACCTCATGCCGGCCGGCGTCCGGGTCCGGGCCCTCGCGCGACTGGTGCGCTCCTGCGAGAAATGGGTGCCACGGTCGCACCGGCCGACCCGCCGGGAGGAGGCGCGCTTCCTGCTGGTCTACGCCCGCGGTGATGCCGGGCTCCTGCACGCCATCGCCCGGCGCCTGGGCGGCTACCGCGGGCGGCTCGGGGCGCGGCGGCTCCTCTGGCGCCTCCGCTCTCTCCCGGGCTAGCCCGGATTCCTCACCGGTTTCCTGCTGCGACCGCGGATCTGGCCGCCCTGACGGGAGTCCTCGCGGCTCGGAATCCTCAACGTAGGGGGACTACGTTTCGGTTCCTCGCCGCTGCGAGTGCCCGTCATGACGGCCATCTGCGCGGTCTCGCGACGGACCCCGGTGAGAAATCCGGGCTAGGGGACGGACTGGCGCGCCCGTCCGAGTAGGCCGGCGGCGGCGCGCTCGACCTCCTCGACCGAGATCTCCTCGAGGCAGAACGGCCTGCCCGACGGCGCCGGCGGACACTCCCGGAAGAAATCCTGGCGGCACGGCGAGCAGGGGTAGTCCCTGGAGATCGCCACGACCGGGGCGCGCGCCGCCACCGGGGCGGTCCGTCCGGGCGAGCCGGGCCCGAAGATCGCGACGGTGGGGACGCCGAGGGCCGCGGCGATGTGCATGGGGCCGCTGTCGTTCCCTACGAAAAGGGCAGAGCGCTCGAGGATGCCTCCGGTGATCTTGAGGGGCAGGTCCGGCCCGGGCAGAAACGCGCCCGGCCGCGGGATCGAAGAGGCGACCCGGTCCATGAGACCGCGCTCGGACGCGCTCCCCAGAAGGACGATCCGTGCGGCATGCCGCTCCACCAGCCGTCGCGCCAGAAGGCCGAACCGATCGGGGTGCCAGGCCCTCGGCTCCTTCGAGGCGCCGGCATGGATCGCCACGAGGGGCCCGTGGCCGGTGAGTCCGGCCCGATCGAGCACGGCCGCCGCCTTCCGCCGGTCCTCCTGCGTGAGGTGGAAAGCCGGGTGCGGGTCGAGGATGGGGCACCCGAGGGCCCGGGCGATTCCCAGGAAGGTCTCCGCGTGGTGCGTGGCGGGCGGCGGCAGCGTCAGGGCATCCGTGAGCAGCCACGAGCGCCGGTCGGTGGCGTACCCGACGCGCCGGCCCGCCCCCGCGAGCCAGGCCAGCGCCGCGGCGTCGAACGCCTTCTGGAACAGGATGGCCAGGTCGAAGCGCCGGCGCCGCAGCAGCGTCGCGAGCCGCACGCGGCCGATCGCGCCGCGATGGCGGCCTCCGTCATCGTACTCGATCATCTCGTCGTAGGACGGATCGCCGGCGAGCGATTCGAGGACCCAGCTCTTGGCCAGGATGGCGATGCGGGCCTCCCGGAAATGCGCGCGGATGGCCCGCATGGCCGGCGAGATCATCACGACGTCGCCGATCCAGTTGTTGACCCGGATCAGGATCCGGCGGACCGAGGCGGGGTCGATCGGCGTCATCGCGCGGGTCCCGGGGGCCCGGCAAACAGGGCGGCGCGCGACAGGCGAGGCGCACCGGGCGGGGACGTCGCCGCCCGCCCGGGCAGGAGCCGGCGGGCCGCCTCGTAAGCCTGCTCGGGACCGATGGCGGCGGTCGAGCGGCCGGCCCGCAGGACGGCATGCCCCGGGCCCAGGGGGGCATTCAGGGCCGGCTCGGTCGGACCGAAGAGCGCCACGACCGGGCAGCCGACGATCCACGCCAGGTGCATCGGCCCCGTGTCGGCCCCCACGAAGAGCGCGGACCGTCTCAGGATTGCCGCCAGGAGACGGAGCGACGTGGGGGGCGCGAGGACGGCCTTCCCTCCGGACTCCGAGACTGCGTTCCGGGCGAGCCCCTCCTCGCCCGGCCCGAAGACGATGAGCGGGAGGGAGCCCGGGGACCCGGCAAGCAGGGAGGCGAGGCGCCCGAAGTTCCCGGCAGGCCAGCGCTTGCCCGGCTGGAGGCGGCTGCTGCCGGGGGAGAGGATCACCAGAGGGGACCCGCGCGGATTGAGCGATCGGATCAACGAATCGGCCTCGCGCCCCTCCTCCGGCCGCTCCGGCAGGATCGCCTCGATCTCGTCTCCGCCGGCCCCCAGTGCCTCGGCGAGGAGGCAGTTCTTCTCCACGCGGTTCAGGCGCGGGCTGCCCGGCCGCACCCATTCGTTCGTGAGAAGAAAGCTCAGCTCCCGGCAATGCCCCGGCGCGAAGCCGATGCGGCGAGGCGCCCCCGACAGGAACGCCAGCGCGGCGCTCTTGAGGCTTCCCTGGAAATCCAGAGCCACGGTGAACCGCCTGCGCCGCAGCTCGCCGCGGAGGGCCGCGAGGCGGGCCGGCATTCCGAGCGGGCTGCGCACGGCGTCGCAGAGCTCGCGGCGCGGAAACCGGATCACTTCGTCGATCTCGGGGTGCCCCTCGAGGAGATCGCGCGAGAGATCCTCGACGATCCAGGCCAGGTGGAGGGAGGGGAACGCCTTCCGGATCAGGTGGACCGCGGGGAGCGTTCGCAGCACGTCCCCCACCGCCCCCAGTCGGACGATAAGGATGCGATCGCGTTCGTCGATGCGGCGATCCCGGCGGCGCATGAAGCTCCGAATAGTACATCGCCCGGGCGGCCGCAAGTCGGTTTGACAAATATTTCGCCCGGGGCTATAAATCGCGACCGAAAGCGGGAGCGCCATGTCCGTCGATCCGCGACTTCTCGAAATCCTCGCCTGTCCTCTGTGCAAGACCGAGGTCAAGGCGACTCCGGACGGCACCGGCCTCGTCTGCCACAAGTGCCGCAGGCGATATCCGATCGTCGACGACATCCCGATCATGATCGTGGAAGAGGCGTCGATCCTCCCCGGGGAAGGTTCCTGATCGTCCCGCCCGCCCCCGAAGCGGACTTGAGCGCCTCCCGCGCCGCGGCCATCACCTCCCGGTTCCCCGGTCTCCCGCTCCTGGTCGTCGGCGACCTGATGATCGACCAGTACCTCTGGGGGGGCGTGTCCCGAATCTCCCCCGAGGCCCCGGTGCCGGTGGTCCGCCTGGAGCGCGAGAGCTTCCGGCTCGGCGGCGCCGGAAACGTCGTGAACAATCTCGTGGCGCTCGGCGCCCGGGCGATCCC
>DATNEZ010000465.1:0-3320 GCA_035606645.1 Binatia bacterium | reverse complement strand
TCTCCGCCGCCGCCCTGGCGGGGACGTCGCTCCTGTCGGCACGGCACTTCCAGGCGCTGACGCCGGTCGCCCTGGCGGCGAACCTGATCGCCGTCCCGCTGGCGGCCCTGCTTCTGCTCCTGGGGATCGGTGCGGCGCTCGTGGAGACCGCGTGGCACCGGGGGGCCGCCTGCCTGATCGCGGCCTGCGGAGCCCTGACGCAAGGTCTCGAGCGGCTCTGCACTCTCGCCGCGCAGGTTCCCTGGGGCTCCCTCTACGTCGTTCCTCCCCCCTGGCTCGTGGTGGTTTCGGGGCTGGTGGCGCTGGCAGGGTTCGGATCGGGGCGACGGGCGTGCCGGCGCGCGGCGATGGCGTTCCTTCTCGGCGCCATCGCGCTGACGGCGCTCCGTGGACGCGCGCCCCTTTCGACCGGGCGGCTCGAGGTCACGATCCTCGACGTGGGCCAGGGGGACGCGATCGTCGTGCGCTTTCCGGACGGCGCGACGATGCTCGTCGATGCCGGAGGGTTCGCCCGATCGAGCTTCGACGTGGGGGCCCGGGTGGTGGCGCCGGCGCTTCGGGCGATGGGGATCCTGCGGCTGGACGTCCTGGCGATCACTCATGCTCACCGGGATCATCTCGGGGGGGCGGTCTCCATCGTCCGCCAGATGCGGCCGGAGGCCATCTGGCTCGGCCGGATGCCGCGGGACGACCCGTCCGTCGGCGTCCTGCTGCGACTCGCGGCCCGTCTCGGCATCCGCGTCCTCCAGCCGCGCGGCGGCGTGCGGACGCGGATCGGCGGGTCGGACGTCGAGGTCCACAATCCGGGGCGCGGCGCAGGGGCGGAGCCGGGCGTCTCGAACGATGACTCCCTGGTCCTGCGCCTCGGACTGGGAGCGAGGCACGCGCTCCTCACGGGGGATCTCGAGAGGGACGGAGAGGCGGCGCTGATCCGGGCGGGGCGCGACCTGGAGGCCGAGCTCCTCAAGGTCCCGCATCACGGCAGCAGGACGTCCTCCACCGGGGAATTCCTGAGTCGTGTGCGGCCGCGGATGGCGGCGATCTCCGTCGGGGCGTCGAACCCGTGGGGGCATCCCGACGGGGGACTGGTCGAGCGGCTCGAGTCGGAAGGGATCGTCGTGAGGCGCACCGATCGGGACGGCGCGGTCCTCTTCGCCACCGATGGAAGCGCCCCCTGGACGGCGCGCCGCCTGACCGTCCCCGCGGATGGGGACGGCGCGGCGCTCAGAGGGTCGGAGCCGTCGGAATGACGCAGAGCAGGAAAATGATCAAGGCAAGGATTGCGACCGCCACGCGCGCCGCGCCGATCCCCTCCCGCTCGTCGAGGAGGGGAGGATGCCCGGTGCCGATGATCGCCCAGATCACGCCGAACACGACGAGGTGGTAGCCTCCGAGGAACACCCCGAGGACGACCAGGAGCACGACTCCCACCCGCGAGACGGTCCGGTGCGCCCGGCGCGACAGGGCGTACAGCATGTGGCCGCCGTCGAGCTGGCCGATCGGGAGGAGGTTGAGGAACGTCGCAAGGAGCCCGACCCAGACCGCCACGACGACGGGATGGATCTCGACCACGTCGTTGGGGCCGATCCCGGGAAAGCGCGCCTGGAGCGCCAGGCTCAGGAGCGCACAGGAGGGGAACCCGATTCCTCCCCGCTTGGCCCCCTCGGGCAGCAGGGTCGACAGGGACAGGCCGTACGCCAGGACCGGCAACGCCACGACGAAGCCGGCGATCGGCCCGGCCACGCCCACGTCGAACAGGGCCCGCCGGGTCGTGAACGGGGCGCGGATCCGGATGAGCGCGCCGAACGTCCCGAGGAGGGGCGGGCCGGGAATGAAAAACGGCAGCGAAGCGTCGATCCGGTAGAGCCGGCAGGCGACGTAGTGTCCCATCTCGTGCGAGCCCAGGATCAGGATGAGGCTGGCCGAGTAGGGCAGCCCGAGACTCCAGAGAGACGGAGTCAAGAGGACATCCTTCCAATGAGTGTAGTCATCGAGGGTCAGGAGGGTGCCGGCGATCAGGGTCGTCACGATGGTCAGGAGAAAGCAGGCCAGGTTGACGATGGGGGGAAACGGGCGGTGGACGCGGACTGGGCGCGTGACGATCGGAGGCGGAGGGGGGCCGGGCTGCAGGGGCGCGTCTTCGAACGGCCGCGGTTCGCTGTCCATCACCACCGCATTCTACAGCGGCCCGGCGATGGGAACCGCCCGGGCCTACCTCAGGTTACGGAGGTTCTTGCCCGGCTTGAACCGGATCGTCTTGCCCGGGGGGATCCGCACCTCCGTGCCCGTGCGGGGGTTCCGGCCGATCCCCTTCTTGCGCGGCTTGACCTGGAACACGCCGAAGCCCCGGAGCTCGATCCGATCCCCCCGGCGCATCGATTCCTTCATGGCGTCGAGGATCGCTTCGACGGCCACAACCGCCTTGACGCGAGTGATATCCGCGTTCTTGGCGACATTATTAATGATATCGGTCTTGATCATTCCCCGCCCCCCCCGATCGAATCCGCACAAAACTATTCGTAAGTTGCTGAAAGTATAGGCAGCTACGACGAGACCTGTCAAGAGGGACCGAAGTGCCGCGTGTGGTATATTCCGTTGGGGTTCAATGATTTGCATAGCACCCCATCGGAGCCTGATTCGTGCCTCTTCCCGTGGTCGCGATCGTGGGTGCGCCGAACGTCGGCAAGTCCACTCTTTTCAACCGCATGCTCGGTCACCGCAAGGCCATCGTCTCGGAGTTTCCGGGAGCGACGCGCGATCGCCTCGCCGTCGAATGCGACCTGTTCGGAAGGAAGATCACCCTGGTCGACACCGGGGGGATGGTGAGCGGTTCGGACGACGATCTCACCCGCAGCGTCCGGGAGGAGGCGCTCAAGGCGGTGGAGGAGGCGGACGTCATTCTTTTTCTGGTGGATGCGCGGGCCGGCCTCACGCCGCTCGACCTCGAAGTCGCCGGGGCGCTGCGCGCCGCGAAGAAACCGATCATCCCTGTGGCCAACAAGGTCGACGTCTCCGGCCTCGAGGGGATCCAGTTCGAGGCCTACCGGCTCGGCCTCGGAGAGGTGGTGGCCCTTTCCGCCGAGGAGGGGCGCGGCTTCGACGAGCTGGTGGAGGGCATCGTCCGGGTCCTTCCTGGGACGCACGCCGAAGCCGATCAGGAAGGCGTCCCGGTGGCGATCGTCGGCCGGCCGAACGTCGGCAAGTCCTCGCTGTTCAATCGCCTGATGAAGGAAGACCGGGTCCTGGTGAACCCGGTTGCCGGGACGACGCGGGATCCGATCGACGCCACGTTCCTGCATGCGGGCACGACCTACCGGGTC
>DATNEZ010000464.1:0-4654 GCA_035606645.1 Binatia bacterium | reverse complement strand
CGTCTGGCGGCCACGCTGGCGGCGCTCCTCGCGGGAGCGGCCTGCGGCACGAGGATGCCGGCGGGGGCGCGTATCCAGGACGCAGCCCTGTTCGCCGACCCGGACGTCCGCCTCACGTGGGAGCCGACCGACGCCGGTGTCTTCGAGGACCGGCGGCACGGCTTCACGCGCGGCCGCTACAAAGTTCTGACGACAGGCCCGGAAGGAAAAGAGCCGCGGGTGACCGCGGGCGGCGCCTACCTGACGATCTGGCGCCGGGAGGGGGACGGCTGGAAGGTCATCCTCGATACCGGCTCTCCCGACCCGGTCCACTGAAGATCGAGCCTACGCCGATCTGGGTCGTTTTGCCTCGAGCCAGGCCTCGGCGTCCGGGAGGGTCCGGAACACTCCCGTCTGCCAGCCGGTGTCCACGACATACGCTTCCCACATGCGGGCGATTCCGAAGACGCTGGTCCTGGGAGCGACGATGGCCACGGCCGCCTGGGAATTCTGGGAGGCGAGCCGCGCGTCGAGCGCGGCGATTCTCCGGACTTCGTCGGCGGAGACCTCCAGCTCGGTGATGCCGGACAGGACGATCGTGGCGCGGAGAAGATTCCGGATCCGCTCCGGTCGGGCCAGGCAGGTCTCCTTGGCACGCAGGATCTCGCGTCCCGTCACCACACCGGATCCCGAGCAGAGCACGGTCCTGTCCTCGTCGGTCCACTCGATGAAAAACGGCATGCCGAGTTCCTTTCATGGAGCCTGCCACCGTAAAGATGGCTGAAACGCGGCATTTCGTCAGTCGGGGAGACCCTTACTTCGGCGTGAAATCCACCCGAAGCGGGGCGTTTTTGGACGGTAGCGGCGGCCGGGGGCCGGCTACCCGCCCGAGGCGATCAGGCCGGCGCGAATGGCGAAACGTACCAGGCCGGCGACATCGTGGATGTCGAGGCGCTGCATCAGCCTGGCGCGGTGGGTCTCGACGGTCTTGATGCTCACGTCGAGCCGTGTGGCGATCTCCTTGGTCGATTTCCCTTCGGCGACCAGCTGCAGGATCTCCCTCTGCCGGTTGGTGAGCCCGGCAAGAGGATCGGCGGCGCCGGCGGTGTCGCGCAGGAAGCCGTCCACCACGGAGCGCGACACCTTGGGGGTCAGGTAGGTCTCGCCGCGCATCACGGCCTGAAGGACCAGCGGCAGCTCCTCGACGTTCGCTCCCTTGAGGAGGTAGCCCGCCGCCCCGGCGCGCAGCGCCTGGGCCACGTACGAGGGCTCGGCGTGCATCGAGAGGATGACGACGCGGGTGCGGGGCGAGGTCGCGGCGATCCTCCGGGCGACCTCGAGGCCGCTCAGGCCCGGCATGCCGATGTCGAGCAGCGCCACGTCCGGGAGGTGCTTCGAGATGAGATCGAGGGTCTCGTGGCCGTCCCCCGACTCCGCGATCACCTCCACTCCGTCGATCGACTCGAGGAGGGAGCGCATGCCCGCCCGGACCAGGGTGTGATCGTCGGCAACCAGCACGCGAATCGGCTTCATGTCCCGCCCCCGAGGGGGATGCCCGCCCTGACTTCGGTGCCGCGACGCGTTGGGGAACGTCTTGGCCGGCATTATCCTCCAAACCGCCGGTCGGGGTACCGCAGGCGGGTGTGACAGAAGTCACAGATGGGGAAATCGGGACAGGACTAAGTTCTCTGCAACACCTGAACCATCCCCCTTCGACCCACAGGAGGGACTGTCCCCCTCCGGTCCCGGGGTTCGACGCGAACGAGCTGACCGTCGTCGCGGGACCGGAGGGCGGACCCCTGACCTACTGGGTCTCGGGCCGATGCACCCGGTCCAGTCCGCTCCGGTCCAGGATCTCGATCCGCTTGCGTCCGAGGCGGAGCATGCCCGACTCCTGGAAGGACTCCAGGGTCCGGCTGACCACTTCGCGCGTGGTCCCCAGCTCGTCGGCCAGCATCTGGTGCGTCGCGGTGATCGGCTCCCGATGGCGCAGGAGACGCGAGGCCAGACGCTGATCCACCCTCCGGAATGCCACGTCGTCGATCAGGGCCATCAGGCGTGCCATCCGCTGGGAGAGGGACTGAAAGACGAAGGTCCTGAACGCCGCGGTCTTCAGCACCAGCTCCACGAACAGATCGCGCGGAATGCCGAACAGGGTCAGCCTGGTCTCGGCCGTCCCGACCGCGGGATAGGCGGTTCCTCCCAGAAGCGCGATGACGGTGATGACGCAGCTCTCTCCCGGATTGAGGCGGTACAGCAGGATTTCGTGGCCGTCGGGGCCGAATTTCGAGGCCCGGATGATCCCCTCGACGAGCAGCGGATAGTCGGTGCAGGGGCTGCCCTCCTCGAACAGCCGCCGGCCGGCAGGGGCCTCGACCAGCCTGGCCCGATCCTCGACCTTGCGGAGCAGCTCCGGCGGCAGCCCCTTGATCACCGGATAGCACCGGAGGAACCTGTCCCGGTCGGCCTTGTTCGTGCCTCGGCGATCCGCGCCATCCTTCATGGGGCCATTTTACCTTCGATCCTTTCGGCGCATGCCTCGGATTACGGATTCCGGATCCTCGCTCCGGGCATCCTTGACTCCGCCCCGGATCACCCTAAATTGCCGTCAGAAGTGCGCGAGCCCCGTGGGGCTCCGTGTACCCGGCCTCGCGGGAGAGGTCGTTCGAGGTCGAAGCGGATGGTGATCCCGGCTGATTCCCACCTGGCCAGCGGAGCAGGAAAGGCCCGTCGCCATACCGGCCGCGTCCGGCTCGGACTCACGGCGGCGGGACTGGGCGCGGCGATCCTGATCTTCGTGTGCCTCGCCTGGCTCGGATTCCGGACCACCCAGCGGCTGGTGTCCGGCGCCGGGGGGCTCGGCGCGCTGCTGCTCGTGGGAGTCGTCCTGGCTCTCCGGGGGGCGATCCGCGAGCACGGCCGGGCCGAGGACGAGCTCCGCAAGGCGCAGGTGTTTCTCGATTCCATCGTCGAGAACATCCCGGACATGATCTTCGTCAAGGAGGCGGCGACCCTGCGGTTCGTGCGGTTCAACCGGGCGGGGGAGGGCCTGCTCGGATTCCCGCGCGACGCTCTCCTGGGCAAGAACGACTACGACTTGTTCCCCAGGGACCAGGCGGACTTCTTCACGGCCAGGGACCGTGACGTCCTGAACGGGGGGACCCTCCTCGACATCCCGGAGGAGCCGATCCGCACGCAGGACGGGGCCGAGCGCTTCCTGCACACCAAGAAGGTGCCGATCCTCGACGAGGCGGGGCGCCCCCGGTACCTCCTGGGGATCTCGGAGGACGTGACCGAGCGCAAGGCGTCCCAGGCGCAGATCGAGAGACTGAACCGCGCGCTCATGAACCACAGCGACCAGCTCGAGGCGGCGAACAAGGAGCTGGAGGCTTTCAGCTACTCGGTGTCCCACGACCTGAGGGCGCCGCTGCGGCACATCAGCGGGTTCGTCGACATGCTGCAGCAGCACTCCGGGCCCGCCCTGGACGAGCGGGGGCAGAAGTGCGTGAACACCATCGCCGCCTCGGCGCGGCGCATGTCCAGGCTGATCGACGATCTCCTGGAATTCTCCCGGATGGGGCGCGCCGAGTTCGGCAAGGCCAGGGTCCCCCTGGACTCGCTGGTCGCGGAGGTGGTGCGCGACATGGAAGGGGAGGCCGAGGGGCGCCGGATCGACTGGCGGGTCGCCCCCCTGCCATGGGTCGAAGGGGACCCCGCCATGCTGCGGCAGGTGTTCATCAACCTGATCTCCAACGCCCTGAAGTACACGCGGCCCCGCCCTGAGGCGCAGATCGAGATCGGCGCCCGGGTCGAGAACGGCGAGACGGTGGTGTTCGTGCGCGACAACGGCGTCGGGTTCAGCATGGAATACGTGCACAAGCTGTTCGGGGTCTTCCAGAGGCTCCACAGGCAGGAGGAGTTCGAG
The DNA here is from genome assembly GCA_035606645.1 of Binatia bacterium. Taxonomy (GTDB): domain Bacteria; phylum Acidobacteriota; class Polarisedimenticolia; order Gp22-AA2; family Gp22-AA2; genus Gp22-AA3. Next base: position 750 of record DATNEZ010000464.1, on the reverse strand, counting down.
GGGACCGGCATCGGCCTCGCCAACGTCCGCCGCATCATCCACCGTCACGGCGGCCGGACCTGGGCGGAGGCCGAGGTGGATCGCGGCGCGTCGTTCTATTTCTCGCTGCCGCAGCTGCGGGAGAGCGCCTGATGCCGCTGCGGATCCTGCATCTCGAGGACGAGCCGAACGACGTGGAGCTGATCCGGGAGACCCTCGAGAGGGACGGCCTCATCTGCGAGGTCGACGTGGCGACCGGACGCGAGGAATTCCTGGCCGCCCTCGAGCGCGGGGACCCGGAGCTGATCCTGTCCGATTTTTCGCTGCCGGGGTTCGACGGCCCCTCCGCCCTGCGGATCGTCCGCGAGAGGACCCCCGAGCTTCCCTTCATCCTCGTGTCCGGGACTCTGGGAGAGGAGGCGGCCATCGAGAGCCTGCGCAGCGGGGCGACCGACTACGTCCTGAAGCACCGCCTGACCCGGCTCGGGCCCGCCGTGCGCCGGGCGATCGAGGAGGCGGCGGAGCGGCGGAGGCGGCGCCAGGTCGAGGACACGCTGCACCACGACCGGCAGTTCCTGAGGGCCCTGCTGGAGAGCCTCGAAGTCGGTGTCGTGGCCTGCGACGCCCAGGGCGTGCTGACGCATTTCAACCGCGCCGCGCGGGAGTTCCACGGCCTGCCCGATCTGGGCGGGCTTCCCCGGATGGACCTGATCCGCGCCTGCCTGTTGCGCGCCGACGGCAAGTCGCGGATGAGCGAGGAGGACCTTCCCA
>DATNEZ010000445.1:0-2091 GCA_035606645.1 Binatia bacterium | reverse complement strand
GGGCGGCCTCAAGGCCAAGCTCCCGTGGACGCATCGCACCATGCTGGTCGGCTGCATCGCCATCGCGGGTGTGCCGCCCCTGGCCGGCTTCTTCTCCAAGGACGAGATCCTGTGGTCGGCCTACAAGATCTCCGGGTACGGCACCTACGTGTGGGCCATGGGCCTGGCGGTGGCGGCCATGACCGCGTTCTACATGTTCCGGCTGTACCACATGACGTTCAGCGGGAACTTCCGCGGCACCGAAGAGCAGGCGCATCACGTGCACGAGTCGCCGCGCACGATGGTCCTCCCCCTGCAGGTCCTGGCCGTGGGCTCGATCCTGGCCGGGCTGCTCGGGATCCCCGCCGTCCTCGGCCACGCCCTGCACATCCCGAACGTCTTCGAGACCTTCACCGAGCCCGTCTTCGAGGCCGCGCACGAGACGCTGCCGCAGGTCTTCACGGCGGCGCCGCCCGCGCACAGCATCGAGATGGGTCTCATGGCGGCCAGCGTCACCATCGCCGCCCTCGGGATCTCCCTGGCCTGGCTGCTCTTCCGGCGCCATCCGGAGCTGCCGGGACGCATTGCCTCGTCCATCGCGCCCGTCTACCGGCTGCTCCTGAACAAGTACTACGTGGACGAGATCTACGGCGCGCTGTTCGTGCGCGGCCTGACCCTCGGCGGCGGCAAGTCGCTCTACGCCGTGGACCGTTACCTCATCGACGGCGGGGACGGCGAGGTGCGGTTCGGGTTGGGAGTGAACGGGCTCGGCTGGCTGGTGCGGGAGGGCGTGGCGAAGACTTCCGACTTCTTCGATCGCTGGATCGTCGACGGGATCGTCAACGGGGTGGCCGCGGTCTTCGACAACCTGAGCTACCTGTTCCGGTCGCTGCAGAACGGGCTCGTCCAGCACTACGCGCTGTCGATGCTGATCATCATCCTCTTCATGATCGGCATCGGGAGCCGGTTCATCCTGTGATGTCGTACGGCTCGAATACGGGGAGCTAGAGCATGAATCTGTTGCAGGATCACCTGCTGACCGTCATCACGTTCACGCCGCTGGTGGGGGCGGTGCTGCTGATGGCGATCCCCGCGTTCAAGCGCAGCGACGACGCGGTGCGCTGGGTCGCCAACATCTTCGGGACCCTCGGCTTCCTGGTCAGCCTGCCCCTGTGGTTCCGCTTCGACCGCGCCGCCGCCGGCTTCCAGTTCATCGAGAAGGCCCCGTGGATCCCGACCATCGGCGTCTCCTACCACTTCGGCGTGGACGGCATCTCCACCCTCCTCATCCTCCTGACGACGCTGCTGGGCGAGATCGCGATCCTCTCCTCCTGGACCGCCATCCACGACCGCGTGCGCCAGTACTACGTGTTCCTGCTCCTGCTGCAGGTCGGGATGATCGGCGTGTTCTGCGCGCTCGACATGTTCCTCTTCTACGTCTTCTGGGAGGTCATGCTCGTCCCGATGTACTTCCTGATCGGGATCTGGGGCGGCGAGCGGCGTCTCTACGCGGCCATCAAGTTCTTCCTGTACACGCTGGTGGGCTCGGTCGTGATGCTGCTGGGCATCCTGGCCCTGTACTTCCGCTCCAAGGGGCTGGCCGGGTTCGAGACGACGGGCACTTTCGACGTGACGCAGTGGTACACGATGGCGGGGAGCCTCCCGTTCGAGCTCCAGAAGTGGGTGTTCATCGCGTTCGCCCTGGGCTTCGCCATCAAGGTCCCGATGTTCCCGTTCCACACCTGGCTGCCGGACGCGCACGTCCAGGCACCGACGGCGGGATCCGTGATCCTGGCCGGCGTCCTCCTGAAGATGGGCACCTACGGCTTCATCCGCTTCTCGCTCCCCCTGCTGCCCGCGGCCACCCTGTGGGCGACGCCGGTGATGGTCACGCTCTCCATCATCGGGATCGTCTACGCGGCCCTCGTCACCCTCGTCCAGAAGGACATGAAGAAGCTCATCGCGTACTCCTCGGTGAGCCACCTCGGCTTCGTGATGCTGGGCATGTTCGCCCTGAACCCGCTCGGCCTCGAGGGCAGCGTCCTCCAGATGATCAACCACGGCCTCAGCACGGGCGGGCTGTTCCTGCTCGTGGGGATCGTGTACGAGCGC
>DATNEZ010000422.1:0-2951 GCA_035606645.1 Binatia bacterium | reverse complement strand
TGCGCGGTCGCGGTCCTGCCGTTCGTGGCCCGGCGCTTCGGCGAAGGGGACATCGAGTCGGTCCGTCGGGGCATGCGCCAGATCACCCTGGCGGCGGCCGCCTACTGCATCGTCCTGGTGACGCCCGCCCTCCTCCTGGGCGGCCCGCGCCTCGCCCGCGCCCTCGCCGAGTCGGCCCGCACCGCCGATCTCGCCACCATCGCTCTCCGCTTCTGCCCCCTGGCCTGCCTCGTCATGGTCCCCTTCGTCTTGTGCCGCCCGGCCTTCGAGGGCCTGCAGCGCGGCCGCCCCGGTTTGACCATGGCGGTCCTGCGCTATGCCGTCCTGACGATCCCCTGCGCCTTCCTGGGGATGCAGGCAGCCGCGGCCCTGTCCGCCGAGCCGCTGTACGGCCTTCTGGGGGGGCTCGTCGTCGCCTCCTCGGCTTCGTCGGCCGTGTTCCTTGCCTGGCTCAGGCGTACCCTGCGCGGCCTCGAGGTCCGGCCGGGCTGAAGCGCTGGACTCCCGCGGCGAAAACACTAAATTGTCACCTGCCATGCCTGGGCGCGCCGCTTCCTCCACCGTCCCCTTCCTCGGGTTCATGCTCTGTCTCGTGGTCTCGGGGATGAGCGGGCTGATCTACGAGGTCGCCTGGGTGCGATCGCTCGAGCTGGTCTTCGGCGCGACCTCGTTCGCGGTGGCGACCGTTCTCGCGGCGTTCATGGGCGGGCTGGCCTGCGGCTCCGCCTGGATGGGGAAAGAGACGGACCGGATGGGGCGCTTCCGGCCGCTCCATGTCTACGCCGCCATCGAATGCCTGATCGGGATCCTCGGCCTCCTGGTCCCCGTCCTGCTCCAGGCGCTCGTCCCGCTCTACCGACTGAGCTGGGATCATCTGCACGCGTCCTTCTTCCTGTTCAGCGTGGGGCGGCTGGCGCTCTGCGGTTCGGTCCTGCTCCTCCCGACGGCGCTGATGGGGGCGACCCTCCCCGTGGCCAGCCGCGTGGCCTCCGAGGGAGGCGGGGCCGAGACGGGCCGCAGGATCGGGCTCCTGTACGCGGCGAACACCTTCGGGGCGGTCCTCGGCTGCGCCTTTGCCGGGCTGGTCCTGCTGCCGACTTTTGGACTGAGGCGGACGGAGTGGCTCGCCGTCGGCCTGAACCTCCTCGCCGCCTCGGGGGCCGTCCTCCTGGCCCGGTACCGGCGCGGCCCGCGCGCCTCGCAAGAGGCAGCGCGCCCGGCCGACGACTCCGAGACCGCCGACGACCTCAAGGCCGCGGACGGCGCGCTGCCGGCCGGGACGGCGCGCGGGGATCGCGCGGGCGGCCGCACGCTCATTGCCATCTACGCGATCTCGGGGGCCGTCGCCATGGCGTTCGAGGTCGCGTGGAGCCGCCTCCTCGTCCTGGTCCTGGGGTCCTCGACCTACTCGTACACCATCATGCTCACGACCTTCCTGCTCGGCCTCGCGGCGGGGGCCTGGATCGCCGCGCGTCTGATGAAGAGTCACGCGCCGGCCCTCCTGGCGGCCTCGCTGGCGCAGGTGCTCGTCGCCCTCACGACGTACCTGGGCCTCTATCTCGTCCGCGAGCTGCCGTTCCTCTACGTCCTGGCGCACGATCGGTTGCACCCTTCGGCCCGCGGGCTCCTCGGCGTGCAGCTGGCGCTGGCCGCCGCGGTCATGATTCTCCCGACGCTCGCCCTGGGGTCGATGTTCCCGATCGTGCTGTCCGGCCTGTCCTCGCTGCGCGCCTCGGCCCCCCGCGTGGTCGGCCGTGCCTACGCCTGGAACACGGTCGGCGCGATCGCGGGCTCGCTTCTGGCCGGCTTCTGCCTGCTCCCCCGTCTCGGCAGCCGGGGGACGATCCTGGCCGGCATCGTGACCAGCGCGCTCCTGGCGCTCTGGGGCCTGCTCGCGGCGCGGCCGGCCCCGGCCGCGCGGCTCCGCGTCCTGTTCGCCTGCGCGGTCGCCGCCTTCGTGGCCAACGCGGTCGTCGCCTCCCCCGCCCTGCCCCCCGAGATCCTGTCGAGCGGCGTGTTCCGCTACGCGGATCGCTACCTCGGCTCGGACCGCGGCAGGTTTCTCGAAGAGACCAGGGCCAGCCACGGCGAGATCCTGCTGTTCAAGGAGGGGCTGACCTGCACGGTGACCGTCTTCCGCACCACCAAGGCCCTGAGCCTGCTGGTCAACGGCAAGCCGGACGCCTCGGTGCCTCCCGGCCTCCCCGAGCCGTTCGCCTGGATGAAGACGGCCCGGACGGGGGACCTGCCGACGCAGGTCCTGGTGGCCCAGATCCCGATGCTCCTCGCGCCGCGGGCCGGGCGCGTGCTCGTGGTCGGCCTGGGAAGCGGCGTGACGCTCGGCTCGACGCTCGGCCATCCGGCCAGGACGATCGACTGCGTCGAGCTGGAGAGCGCGGTCGTCGAAGGGAGCCGCTACTTCGACTCCCAGAGCGGCGCGCCGCTCGAGGACCCGCGCGTGCGGCTGGTGGTCAACGACGCTCGCAACCACCTGCTGGTGACCCGGGAGCCGTACGACGTGATCATCTCCGAGCCCTCGAACCCGTGGGTGGCGGGGGCGGCCAGCCTGTTCACGCGCGATTTCTTCGCGCTGGCCAAATCGCGCCTGAGCGCGGACGGCGTCTTCTGCCAGTGGGTGCAGCTGTACGAGCTGACGGCCGAGGACTTCCGATCGATCCTGAGGGGGTTCGCCTCGGTCTTTCCGGGCGTGCACGTCTTCCGCGTCGCCTCCGACGCCATCGTCATCGGCACGAACGGCCGCGAGCCGTTTCCCCTCGATGCGATCCTGCGGCACGCCAACCCGCGCGTCCTCGCCGACCTCGAACGGATCGGCATCCGCACCCCGGACGATCTCCTGGCGCACTACTGGGTCGGCGGCGAGGAGCTGCGGTCCCGCCTCCGACTGGGGCCGGTGAACACCGACGACAACATGCTGATCGAGTTCGCCGCCC
>DATNEZ010000409.1:0-2552 GCA_035606645.1 Binatia bacterium | reverse complement strand
GTTCTATCCCACCTGGCTCGACGAGCTGCTGCCCGCGCTGCAGGCCGCCGTGCGTCCCGGCGCCCGCTTCCTCGATCTGGGAAGCGGCGACGGACGGGTGGTCTTCATGGCGGCCGCCATGGGGGCGCGCGCCACCGGCATCGAGTTCGATCGGAAGCTCCACCGCCTGGCCCTGGACGCACGGGGGCGGCTCGGCGACGTCGTGGACCTCGACCGCGCGGTGCTCAAGCGGGGCGATTTCTTCAAGGAGGATCTCTCCGGATACGACGTCCTCTTCTATTTCGGGAGCGGCAGCTCGGCCGAATCGGCGCTTTTGGCCAAGCTGCGCCGCGAGATGCGGCCGGACGCCGTCCTCGTGCTGGCGCATCTGGAGGGGCAGGTGCCGGGCTTCAGCCGGCTGGCCCGGTACGGCGTGGCCGCGACCTACCGGCCGGGCCCGTAGGGAACGGGCCGGCCGTCGAGCCGGGCGGCCCTGCCGGCGGCCGGGTTGGTGGACGGCAAGGGGATCGAACCCTCGACCTCCGCGTTGCGAACGCGGCGCTCTCCCAGCTGAGCTAGCCGCCCACTCGACCTGGCACGACAGCGGATGAGACCTGAATGGTGGGCCGTGCTGGATTTGAACCAGCGACTTCTACCGTGTGAGGATAGCACTCTCCCGCTGAGTTAACGGCCCAATCAGGCGCGGGATTATAGCATCGAGCCGGGAGGCCCGCGAGCGGGTCGCTCAGATGCGGTACGCCTCGAGGACCTGGTCGGCGACGGGAGGCACGACGAGGACCTCCTCCTTCCCGTCGCGGCGCGCGGCCACTTCGACCAGGGGCTCGCCGCGGCGATCGGAGTAGCGTGCCGTGATCGACGCGATCAGGATCTTCAGGTTGTCGTCGGGGTCCCCCTCGACCACCGTGATCGGGCTGCCGCAGCGCAGCGCCTCGAAGCGCCAGCCGGGAGACTCGAAGCGCGCCAGGAACTGGTTCTCGCTCTCGTCGCGCGCCACGATGATCTTGACGCCGTCCGACAGGCGGAAATGCCGGCCGACCTTGAGGAGGATCATCTCGTCGCGGCGGATGGTGTCGGGCTCGGCATGCAGCCGCTTGTCGTGGAAGCGCCGGGCGAAGCTCTCGTCGGCCAGGTAGCAGCAGCCCCCGGACGGCTGGGGATAGTCGGCGATCCCCCAGGTCTCGCTCAGGGCCATCTGGTCCTTGCGCGAGCGTCCGGAGAGGCCCAGGAGCCTGTCGCGATCCACCCAGCCGCTCTGCTCCGGGATGGTCGGCGGCAGGTGCTTGGCGGAGAGGGGCCTCAGCAGGTAGCCCTCGATGCCGCACTCCTTCTCGATCATCCGCAGAGCCTGCATGTGCTGGGACATCGGCCTCTGCCCCAGGACCTCGCCGGTGAACACGAAGTGCCCCCCGTGCTCGCGCATGTACTCGGCCGCGCCGTGGATCATGAAGATGCGGCAGTCGATGCACGGATTGGCCCTTTTGCCGTAGCCGTGCTTGGGATTGAGCACCATCTTCATGTAGGCCTCGCCCGCGTCCAGGACCTCGATCGGGATCCCCAGGTCGGCGCCGGCGCGCAGCCCCTCGTTGCGCATCCGTTTCGGGTCCTCCTCCGGACGTGCCATCGCACGGCGATGGTCGTTCATGCAGAACCCGGTGGAGAAATGCAGGCCGACGACCTCGATCCCCTGCTCGAGGAGGACGCGGGCCGCGAGCGTGCTGTCGAGACCTCCCGACAGAAGCCCGATCGCCTTGATCGTCTCCGGCCGCCCTTCCGGTGCCGCGCTCATCGCTTCGCTCCCCTCCCGCCCGTCTTCCGGACGAACAGGCCGAACTCCGCTCCCTGCTGCGTGTGTCCGAGATACTCGTGCCCGGTCGAGCGGCACCAGGCCGGCATGTCGATCAGGATCACCCGGTCGTCCGAGACCACCTTCAGGACCCGGCCGGTCTCCATCCTGCGTATCCGCTCGGCGGTCTTGATGATCGGCACGGGGCAGTACAGCCCGACCGTGTCGAGCACGTCATCCGGATTGGTGTCGCCCATGAAACGGCATTCTAGCACGCGCTCAGGGGGTGCGGGCGGGTCCGAGCAGGCGGCGGGCTCCCTCGACGATCCCATGGTGCTCGATCACGCGCGGGCCGGGTGCCACCGGCTGGAGCCCCGTCAGGTCCCCCTCGAAATCGGCCCGCAGCTCGACCTGGAGATCCCCGCCTTCCGGGACGAGGAGCCGGAAGGTGCCCACCGGATCCCGCCTCGGGATGACCTCCGTGAAGGTATACAGGTGGCGCAGCCCGTCCCCTCTCCCCGGCACCCGGAAGCCCGTGCCCGAGGTGAACACGTAGCTGATCCGATCGGTCGGGATCGGCGCCTTGAGGCGCGTCGTGACGATCCGCTCTTCGGCCCCCTGGCCCGGCGACGCCTCGGCCACGAATTCCACGCGGTCCGAGGGATAAGGAAGCGGGATCCGCTCGCTGGTCTCGTCCCGGGGCAGGACGCGGTCCCCGGCCCCTGCGAGCCGCACGTCGGCCAGGTTGTCCCGGGATCGAATCGTGGCG
>DATNEZ010000391.1:0-2195 GCA_035606645.1 Binatia bacterium | reverse complement strand
CGCGCCCGGACGGTGGTCCTGGCGGGCGAGGCCTACCTGACGCGCCTCCGTCCCTACCGCCGCAGCGTCCTGCCGGCCTATTCCCTGATCGTCCTGACCGAGCCCCTGAGCGACGCGCAGTGGGCCGAGATCGGCTGGCAGGGGCGCGAGTGCCTGGCGTCGTTCCGGATCTCGATCGACTACCTGGCGCGCACCGGGGACGGGCGCATCCTGTTCGGGGGCCGGGGCGCCCCGTACCGTTTCGGCTCGGCGATCGAGGACGCCTTCGACCGGGACGCCGAGACCCACGAGATGCTCCGCGGATTCGCGCGCGACTGGTTCCCCTGCCTGGGGAACACGCGCTTCACGCACGCCTGGGGAGGGCCCCTGGGCATGCCCCGCGACTGGATGCCAAGCGTCGTCTGCGACCGGGCGACCGGCATCGCCTCGGCGCGCGGCTACACCGGGCACGGCGTGTCCGCCTCGAACCTGGCCGGACGGACGCTGGCCGATCTCCTGTCCGACCGGCAATCCGCCCTGACCGAGCTGCCGATCGCCGGGCACCGGTCCCCCCCGTGGGAGCCCGAGCCGCTGCGCTGGCTCGGCGTCCGGTACGTCCAGCGGGCCATGGCCCGCCTCGACGAGGCCGGCGAGAAAACGGGGCGCGCGCCGACGGGCCGGACGCTGGCCGAGCGGCTCAGCCGGCACTAGAACGCCTGGCCGATCGAGAAGAACAGCTCCCCCTGCGGCTCGCCCGGCTCGCGGTCGAGGATGGCGCCGTACTCCAGGCGGAACGGGCCGATCGGGGTGGCCAGGCGGAGGCCGAAGCCGGCCACATGGCGCAGGTCCGAGACGTCGTAGTCCGCCAGCGTGCGGTAGACGTTGCCGGCGTCGTAGAAGACCACGCCGCCCAGCATGCGGAAGATCGGGAAGCGCAGCTCCTCGTTGAAGACGAACAGCCCCTCCCCGCCGACCGGATCGCCGTCGACGTGGGGACCCACGCGGTCCCGCTCGAAGCCGCGGACCGTGGTGTCGCCTCCGGCGAAGAACCGCTCCGAGGGGGGGACGCCCGACAGGTCGTCCCCGGTCGAGGCCGGGTCGTCCTTCGAGCGGCCGAACGGGACGCACGCGCCGGCGCGCAGAGCCTGGGCCCAGACGGTCCTGGGGAACACCTGCTTGAAGCGGTAGATCTGCATGTACATTTTCACGAAATCGGCCTCCGAGCCGATCCCGCGGCCGAAGAGCTGCACCTCGCCGCTCAGGTAGTGCCCGCGCAGGGGGTCGAACAGCGCGTCCCGCGTGTCGTGCAGCGCGGAGGCGGCCAGGCTCGCCAGGCGCAGCGTCGAGCCCTCGAACGCGGCCGTGGTATCGGAGAGATTGACGTCCTTGAGCGAGTACCGGTACTGCGTCCGCGTGGCGCGCGTGATCCGGCGGCTCATCTGGATCGACGAGCCGATGGTGCGCACGTCGAACGCCGGGAGACTCTCGTCCTCGGCGAAGGCCGAGGCCAGGAGGTCGTGGCGCCCCCCGAAGATCCCCTTCTCGCGGTACGACAGGGCGCCGCGCCGCTGCACGTCGCTGGCCCGGGCCTGCAGGCCGAGGTAGCGCCCGCTCCCGAAGATGTTCCGGTTCGAGATCTCGTACTGGCCTCTCAGCTTCTCCTCGGTGTCGAACCCGAGCCCGAACACCTGCGTCAGGGGCGGCAGCTCGCGCACCGTCACCACGACGTCCCGATCGACGATCCCCGGCGGGCCCTGATGCCCCTCGGGAAGCGCCTCGCCTTCCGGCGGGCCGGCCGGGAGCGGCTCCGGCTCGATGGCGACCGACCGGAACACGCCGCGCCCGTACAGCCGCGTCTGGCTCGCCTGCAGATCGCCGCGGCTCAGAGACGTGCCGGGATCGATGGTCAGCGCCTTCCGGATCACCTCGTCGTGCGTCAGGACGTTGCCCGCGATCCGCACCTCGCCGATCCTCTGGTGGCGCCCCTCCTCGATCTCGAAGACCGGCTGCTCGACCACCGGGTAGTCGGAGACTTCGGCCGCCAGGGGGCGGCAGCCGACGCGGACGTCCGGGTATCCGTGGTCGTCGTACAGGCGGCGCAGGCCGACGAGCGCGGCGTCGATCGACTCGGAGGTGTAGGGCGCCCCCGGCTTGAGCGCCGCCGCCTTTTCCAGCAGGACGGGATAGAAGGAGCCGCTCCCCTCGAAACGCGGAGG
>DATNEZ010000390.1:0-2991 GCA_035606645.1 Binatia bacterium | reverse complement strand
CGTCTTCAACCGGCGTGAAATCCGGGCGTCCGAGTACAACGGCCTGCGCGACTCGCTGGCGGCGATGATCGAGGAAGAATCGCGGGCCGTCACCCTGCTTGCCGAAAGCTCGTAGGCCGCTCGATCCGGCCCTCCGGGCTCAACGGCCCAGCGCCTCCATCCCCTTCCTCACGGTAGCGGTCCGCGCGCGCACGGCGGCGGCGAGCGCGCGCGTCTGGGCGGCGGCGCGCGGCGCGTCTCCGTCCCCGATCGCTTCGCGCAGGCCCGGGAGGGTCTCTGCCTGGTAGCTCGGGAGTGGCGCGTAGACCAGGTGGCGGAACCAGGGGCGGTTCGGGATCCCGGACGCGGCGAGCAGGTCCCGCTCGGCGCGCATCAGGGCGGCATTCACCTTGGCGAGCAACTTCGGCGAGGGGCCGGTGCCGGCGTCGAGGACCGCGGCCACCTTCGCGTCGAAGTCGGCGGCGGCCTTCTCCCATTCCGCGAGGGCGGCGCGCAGGTCGCCCAGGTCGGGAAGCCGCGCCGCGGCCGCGCCCTTCTCCAGGTCGTCCAGGTACGTCTTCACGTCGGCCGGGTAGGGGGACTCCTCGAACGGCAGGAGGTCGGCGTTGGCGGTGCGGTAGGCCAGGAGCCCCCAGACGCGCACCATCGCCGTGTGGTAGAGGAACCCGGGATCGCCGATGCGGCTCATCCAGAAATAATTGTCCAGGACCGAGTGATAGACGCCGTACGGCCCGTCGAAGCCGGCATCGAGCGACGGCATGCCGATGTGGTTGAAGAACACGGTGTAGTCCGAGCCGCTGCCCAGGATGTCGTAGTTGATCCGGTGGGCCCGGTGCTCGACGGCGGGGGCGTTGTAGATCGGCGTGAACGCCTCCTCCTCGTCGCCGCGCAGCGTGACGGTGAACAGGTCCTCGCCGCTCTTCGGATCGGGGACGTCGCGAAGCGCCTCGGAGATCAGCCGCCGCATGGTCGGCACGGCGGAGGCCTGGAAGTTCGTGCCGGCGGCGGCCGAGTCGATGTTCAGGCAGGCGACGCCGTGACGGGCCAGGTCGGCCTCGCGCTCCTCGCCCCACTCGGTCGAGCCGGTCAGGGTCCACTCCTCCGCGTCCCAGTTGCCGAACACCAGCGTCCGGCGCGGCGGATAGCCGCGGCGCTTGAGCTCGCCGGCGACGCGCGCCAGCTCGAGCATCGCGGCGGTGCCGCTCACCGGATCGACCGCGCCGTACACCCAGGCGTCATGATGGTTGCCGAGCAGCACGATCTTCTTCGGCTCGGCCGAGCCGCGCAGGACACCGATGACGTTCGTGATGGCGCGGGTCTCGAACGAGGCCTCGATCTTGAGGTGCAGGCGCGACGGCCCCGGCCCGACGTGATACGTCAGGGGCAGCCCTCCCTGCCATCCGCGCGGGACCGCGGGGCCCGCGAGGTTTCTGAAGACGACCAGCGCGTCGCGCCACGAGATCGGGATCGACGGGATGCGCGGCAGGTTCTCCGCCTCGCGCGGGTCGATGCGGCGCGCCCCCGGCAGGGACGCCCAGCCGGGCGTCAGCGGGTCGCCCGGGACGAGGTAGTCGTACGCCGTCGCGCCGCGCTGGAAATGGCTCTCGGGCCCCCAGGGCCCGTCCGGGTAGACGTCCCCCCGGTAGTAGCCGTCCTCCATCGGGTCGCTGTAGAAGATGATCCCCGCCGCCCCCCGCTTCTGCGCCTCGTGCGCCTTGCCGCCGCGGTAGCCGCGGTAGTAGCGCGCCAGGACCAGCCGGTCCTTCACCGACACACCCAGCCTGTCGAGCGCGGCGAAGTCCTCCGGCCGCGCATGGTTCGCGAACACGACCTCGCGCGTCAGGTCGCACGACGGCGAGTAGGCGTTCCAGTTGAGCGACGCCCGGGGGTCGGCCGCGTCCTTGTCCTCCGGCACCCCTTCCTCGGGACGGGTCAGGAGCCTCGGCTCGGGGGCGATCTGCTCCAGGAGCGCCTTCTTCACGTACCCCATGTAGACGTCATAGCTCTTCATCTCGACTTCGAGGCCCGCCTCCCGGAAGCGGTCCGCGATGTACCGCTGCACCTGGGCGTTCCCCGGAGTGCCGGCGACGTGCGGCTCCTCGGTGAGGACGCGCGCGTGCGCCTCGACCTTCGACGCGTCGGGCAGGCTCAGGAGGAGCGCCTCGATCTCCCGCTGGCGCGGCAGCGAGGGGCGCAGGAACCCGAAGATGCCCGTGTCCCCGGTCGCGGCCGGGGCCGCGGAGGCCTGCCTGGCATTCGATTCGCGCGTCCCGACGTTCGGCCGGGCCGGGGAACGGGGGGCCGCGAGCAGGAGGGCGGCGAGCGCCGGTGCGGCGGCGGCCGTCAGGAGCACCCGCGCGTTCATGCGGTCCTCTTGCGCCGCCAGTAGGCATAGGCCGGCAGGCCGCAGCCCAGGATGGCGAGCCCCCAGCCCGACTCGACCGGCTGGTTGATGAGCGTGTTCCCGAGAACGACGACGCAGACGCCGACGTACAGGATCGGCGTGACGGGATAGCCCCAGGTGCGATAGGGGCGCGGCCATTCCGGGTGGCGGCGGCGCAGGACGATGACCGACGCGCCGGCCAGGGCGTAGAACAGGACCGCGGCGAAGATCACGAAGGTGTAGAGCTGGTCGTAGGTCCCCGACAGGCAGAGGGCGCTCGACCAGACGCACTGCCAGAGGATGGCCTGCGCCGGCGTCCGGTGGCGCGGGTGCACCGCGGCGATCCGCCGGAAGAACAGGCCGTCCTTCGCCATGGCGTAGAAGACGCGCGGGCCGGAGATCACCGTCGCCGAGATGCAGCCGAACACCGAGACCAGCACGCACAGGGACATGAGGGTCGAGCCCAGGGGGCCGAACAGCCGGCCGGCCGCCGCCTCGCCGATCGTGTCGGTCGCCACCATGTCGCCGATCGGCATGGCGTACAGGTAGACGAGGTTCATCCCGACGTAGATCAGCGTGATGGCGCTCATCCCCAGGATGAGCGAGCG
>DATNEZ010000385.1:0-2857 GCA_035606645.1 Binatia bacterium | reverse complement strand
CAATCGCCCGGGGAACGGCATTTCACCACACGTCTTCAGAAAATGCCATACAACCGTGGAGGTGGACCGGACCCTTCCCGAGAGAAATCCTGCCGTCAGCCAGGCTGGGGGGGCCTCCAAGTGCAGTAACCCGCCCCTTGTCCGAATATGTAATTGAAAACCAATGGGTTGGAACGCCCCGGCCTGGCTTCACCTCCACGGTTGTCGGGCATTTTCCTTTTGAATTCGGCGGGGACGGGACCCTATATTCAGACCGTTCCACGGGGGTGCGCTCAGTGACCGTCGACGAAGAGATCCGCCGGGTCGATCTCGACATCACCAAGCTGAAGATCCAGTTCGACCTCTATTTCACCGGGGCGACGCCGCGTCCGCCCACGAACCAGCGCGACGCCCTCGAGAAGCAGGTCAAGGAGCTGCAGTTCAAGGTCAAGTCGGTGGGGGAGCGGTTCCTCTACAACAGCGTCCTGAACAAGTTCAACGCGTACAGCGAGCTGTGGCTGAAGGGGTGCAGGACCAAGGAGGAAGGGGCGCACCTCCATCCTCTGGCCCGACGGGCCGCCCACCAGGCCGGGGCGGCCGGAGGGCTCGCGGGGGGGTCGAACGGCGGCGGCGCCATGGGGGCGGCGGCGCGGCAGGCGGCCGGACGGCGGGGCCCCGCGAAGGGGACGGGTCAGCCCCCCGAATCGTGGCGCATCTCGACCACCAGGAAGGACGAGAAGGCGCTCCGCAGCCTCTACGAGACCTTCATCGCCGCCAAGGACCAGGTCGGCGACCGCAAGAAGCCGTCGTTCGACTCGTTCGCCAAGGAAATCGCCCGGCATGCCGCGACCATCAAGGGCCAGGTCGATTGTGAGCAGATCGACTTTAAGATATACTCGAAAGACAACAAGGTCAGCATCAAGGCCAAGCCTTTGAAGTAGGAGGACGCATGACGGCTCGCACGGCGGCTCGAAACTTCAAGAAGGCGGCCGCCCTCGCGGCCCTCGGCGCCCTGCTCCTGGTCGGCGGCTTCTCCTTCGCGATCGCGCAGGAGCCGGAGGCCGAGCCGGCCCCCGCCCAGGCCGAGCCGGCCCCGGCGCAGTCCGAGCCCGCCCGCCCGGCCGCACCCCCTCCCGTTGCGGGGCTCTCGCCGATGGACACCGCGGTTCCCCTGGACTACAAGGGAGTCGTCGATCGGCTCTCCGTCACGCCGAACAACACGGCGCTCCTGAACGAGCTGGGGAACATCCTGGTGCAGCACGGACGCCTGCAGCAGGCCGTGGTGCAGTACGAGAAGGCGCTGAAGCTCCAGCCCGCGCTGGGGATCACCTGGAACAACCTGGGGGTCGCACGGACGGCGCAGGGAAAGTTCGCGGACGGGGAGAGCGCCTATCGCAGGGCCATCAAGCTGAATCCGGCGTACGCGCTCGCGTACTACAACCTGGGAGCGAACTTCGACCAGCGGGGGAATTTCGACCAGGCGCTGGTCTACTACCAGAGGGCGATCGAGATCGACCCGGGGCTGCTCGACGTGCGGAACAACCCCCAGATCGCCAGCAACCGCCACATCCCGGAGATCCTGATCCAGTCCTACCTCGACAAGGGGGGCTCGGTCGTCCTGCCGGTGCAGTCGATGTACCCGCCCAAGCCGAAGAAGAAGATCAAGCCTTAGCGGGGAAACGCCTCGCGCACGCCGCCGTCCACCGGCAGGATGCAGCCGGTGGTCTTGCCCGATCGGTCCGAAGCCAGCCACAGCGCCGCCTGCGCCACGTCCTCGGCCAGCACGCGCACCTTGAGCAGGTTCCTCTTGCGGTAGAAATCCTCGAGCTGGTCCGGCAGCACGCCGTGGGCCTTCGCCCGCTCCTGGCGCACCGCCTCGGACCACAGGCGCGAGTCCTGGAAGACGGCGTCGGGATTGACGATGTTCACCCGGATGCCGTGCTCCCCCGCCTCGATGGCCAGGACGCGGGCGAGCTGCGTCTGGGCCGCCTTGGCGGCGCTGTAGGCGCCGAAGTCCTTGCCCGGCGCCAGGACGTTCTTCGAGGCGATGAACACCAGCCCGCCTCCCATCATCTGGTCCTTGAGGATGCGCAGGGCGGCGCGGGCGACGAGGAAGTGCCCCGTGGCGTTCACGTCGAGGGACCGCTGCCAGTCCGCCAGCTCCATTTTGTCGAGCGGGGCGGAGTGCGCCATGCCGGCGTTGGACACGACGAGGTCCACGCCGCCCCAGGCCACGACCGTGTCCCGGAAGGCCGCCTCGACGCTCGCCTCGTCCGCGACGTCCAGGCGGAGACCGATGGCGCGATCCATCCCCTGCGCCTCGCAGATCTCGCGCGCCACCATGGCCGCCTTCTCGCCGTCGAGGTCGGTCACCGCGACGTGGCACCCCTCGGCCGCGAACAGCCGGGCGACGGCGCGGCCGATGCCGTGCGCGGCGCCGGTCACCAGCGCCACGCGCCGGGCCAGCTCCTTCTCCGGCGGAGCCAGAGTCAGCTTGTACAGCTCCATCGGCCAGTACTCGACGTCGAAGGTGTCCTTGAGGTCGAGCGACCGGTACTCGCCGATCCCCTGCGCGGCACGCATGACGCCGATGGTGTGGTGATAGATGTCGGCGACGATCCGGGTGTGCTTCGCGTCCTTCCAGGCGGTCAGCATCCCGACGCCCGGGATGAGGACGACGCGCGGGATCGGGTCGAGCCGCGGCTCCTTCCCCGTCCCGTTCCTGCGGACGTACTCGTCGCACCAGGCGGCGTACTGGCGCAGCCCTCCGGACAGCGCCGCCTTCAGCGCCTCGGCCCCGCCGGGCGCATCGAGATCGGCGGGGGGCTCGATGAAGAGCGGCCGCGGTTTCGTGTACAGGAGATGGTCCGGCGTGGCC
>DATNEZ010000223.1:0-2735 GCA_035606645.1 Binatia bacterium | reverse complement strand
TGAAGTTCTCGTTGGTGTCCGCCAGGAGGCGGATCCGGTTGCCGATGGGATCGACGTCCATGCCGAAATTGGTCCCGACGGCCGCGACGCTCAGCGGGCCGATCACGGTGCAGTTGCCGGTCTGCGGATCGATCCGGTACAGGCGGTTGGAGCTGCCGAACCCGAACAGCTCGCCGGTCGCCGCCCGGTAGTCGATCCCCCGGATGATCTCCCCGTTCACCAGGTCCTTCAGGCCGATGGCGGACAGGATGACGTTGGGCGGCACGGGCTCGACGTTGATCAGGACGTTGCCGGGACCGACGTACAGGATCGTCCCCGTTGTCGGAACCGGCAGCACGTTCAGGATGAACGTATCGCCGCTGCTTCCGCAGGCCGGAATCATCCCGGCGGCGGCCAGAACCAGAGCGCCCCGAAGCCACGGTTTCATCCGCGATCTCCTCTTCAAGGCCCGCCAGTGTACTTCCCTGGAACAAAATAGACGGTCTATTTTGTTCCAGGCCCCTCCATGGGCCATGCATAATTCAACACATATGCACAGATTCACGTGTATCATCTGTGCACGATGGAGCAAAAGGTGAATGAGCCCTCCGTGCGGGTTCTGCTCATCGAGGCGTCCGCCGATGCGGCCGCCGCCGTCGTCGCCGCCCTCGCCGGCCGCGCGACGTTCGAGGTCGCCGTCGTCCCCGCCGTCGCCGACGCCCAGCGCCGCTGCATGACCCAGACGTTCGACCTCGTCCTGGCGGGCGCCGCCCTCGAGGATCCCGCGGACCTGGAGCCCCTGCGGCTGCTCTCCGCCCAGCTCGCCGCCTCCGCGCCGCTCGTCCTCCTGGCCGACCTGCCTTCCGCCTCCCTCGCCCATCACGCCGTCGCCAAGGGCACGGCGCAGGACTACCTGGTGAAGGGGCACGCCGAGGGGCCGCTCCTCGAGCAGGCGCTGCTCTACGCCGTCCAGCGCCACAAGATGCTCGCCGACCTGAAGCGGCGCCGACGGGACGACCTCGCGCCCCGGAGCGTCGACCGCCTGACCCACCTGCCCAACCGCGCGGCGTTCTACGACCGCCTCGCCGACCTCCTCTTCCAGGCCCGGCAGAACTCCCAGATGGTGGCGGTGCTGCTCATCAACCTCGAGGGCTTCAAGCTCGTCCACAACACGCTCGGCCCCGGGATCGGCGACCCGCTGCTCCGGGAGATCGCGGGCCGGCTTCTGGGGAGCCTGGAGGGCCACGTCAAGGGACAGGACCTCGTCGCCCGCCTCAGCGGCGACGAGTTCGCGATCGTCCTGGGCGAGCTCTCGCAGATGCAGGACGTCTCCCGCGCCGCCGAGCGGATCCTCGCGGCCTTCGCCCCGCCGTTCGTCCTCAGCGGCCACGAGTTCTTCATCAGCCCGACGATCGGCATCAGCATGTATCCGTTCGACGGGACCGACGCCGAGTCGATGCTCCACAACTCCGACATCGCGCTCCGCCGCGCCCGCGAGCAGGGGTCGGACAGCTACCAGTTCTACCTCCCCGCCGTGAATGACCGGTTCCTCACGAGGCTGGAGCTCCAGAACAGCCTGCGCATCGCGCTCGCGCGCGACGAGTTCGTGGTGCACTACATGCCGCAGCTCGACGTGAAGGGCGGCCAGATCGTGAGCATGGAGGCGCTGGTCCGGTGGAACCATCCGACGCTGGGCCTGGTGCCGCCCTCGGACTTCATCCCGCTCGCGGAAGAGAGCGGCCTCATCCTCCCCATCGGCGAGCGGGTGCTCCGCACGGCGTGCGCCCAGAGCCGGTCGTGGCAGAAGGCGGGACTGCCCCCGATCCGCGTCTCGGTCAACTTCTCCGCCCGCCAGTTCCAGCACCAGAACCCCGTGGCGCTCGTGACCCGCGTGCTCAAGGAGACCGGCCTCCCGCCCGGCCATCTCGAGCTCGAGATCACCGAAAGCGCCGTCATGAAGGACGCCAACGCCGCCCTCGGCACGCTCCGCGCGCTCAAGGAGACCGGCGTCCATCTCGCGATCGACGACTTCGGCACCGGCTACTCGTCGCTCTCCTACCTGCGGTCGTTCCCCATCGACTCGCTCAAGGTCGACCGCTCCTTCGTGCGGGAGGTGACGTCGAGGTCCGACGACGCGGCGATCGTGACGGCGGTGATCGCGATGGCCCACAGCCTGAAGCTCAAGGTCATCGCCGAAGGGGTCGAGACGGAGCAGCACCTCGAATGGCTCCATGCGAGGGACTGCGACGAGGTGCAGGGATTCCACTTCAGCCGCCCCGTCCCGGCAGACGCCGCCGCGAAGCTGCTGGCGCGCTCGACGTTTCGGGGAAACTAGACCCCCGCGAGCCAGCGGTCCAGTCGGGCGAGAGCCCCCTTCCCTTCGCAGGCCGGGCAGTCCACCGTTCGGTATTTCGGAGGCCTTCCGGGGGGCTCCACCTCCAGCAGGAGCGTCCCGCCTCAGGCGCAGAGAGGGCAGACGCCGCCTCTCAGGCCCACGATGAGCCCGATCAGGGCAACGATTCCAGCCCCCAGCCAGACGAGCGCCGGAAGAATCACGGGATCCCCCCGCCACAGTTCCACTCCGTTCCGGACGACGGCCAGGCGCCAGGGGCCGATGTCCTGCCCGACGCAGAACCCCACCGTCCGATAGAGACGGAGGTTGAGATGACGTCCCTGCCCGCTCCCGTCGCACTCCTGGCAGATCCAGCGGTAATCGTGGCGACTGGAGCCGCCGGTCCCCCGGCAACTCCAGCACC
>DATNEZ010000365.1:0-3148 GCA_035606645.1 Binatia bacterium | reverse complement strand
TGTACGCCTGGCGACCTTCGTCGAGCTGCTTTCGGATCTTGCCGTACAAGTCGGCGCGCTTCTGCTCGCGCACGAGCTCGGTCGCGATCGGCGTGCGCCCCGGCGGCAGCTCGTCGATGATCGACACGTCGAGATCGCCGTAGACCGTGAGCGCCAGGGTGCGCGGGATCGGCGTGGCGGTCATGACCAACAAGTGCGGCGCGGTCGCGCCCTTCTCGCGCAGCTTCGCCCGTTGCGCCACGCCGAAGCGGTGCTGCTCGTCGATGATCGCCAGGCGGAGGGAACGGAACCGCACCTCGTCCTCCAGGAGCGCGTGCGTCCCGATGACGAAGGGGATCGACCCGGCGCGGAGACCGCCCAGGACCTGGCGGCGGGCGGCGCCGGTCACCCCTGCGGTCAGGAGCGCCACCGGCCGGCCGCTCCCCTTGAGCATCCGGACGAACGAGCGATGGTGCTGCTCGGCCAGGAGCTCGGTCGGCGCCATGATCGCGACCTGGTGGCCGTTCTCCACGGCCAGGAGGGCGGCGAGCAGCGCCACGACCGTCTTGCCGCACCCGACGTCCCCCTGCAGCAGGCGGTTCATGGGCCGGCCGGACATCAGGTCCTCGGCGATCTCCTTCAGCACCCTGCGCTGGGCGCCCGTGAGATGGAACGGCAGCGCGGCGCGCATCCGGGCGCGGATGGTGTCATTCACGAGAACGCCCGGCTCGCTCGGCCGCGCCTCGCGATGGCGGCGGGCCAGCGCGAACCCGAGCTGCAGGAAGAAGAACTCCTCGAAGATCAGGCGGCGATGGAACGGGGACCGGAACTCGTTGAGCGCCTCCAGGTCGGCGTCCTCCGGGGGAAAATGGGCCAGGCGGAGCGCCTCGCGGCGCGGCAGGAATCCCCGGTCGCGCGCCAGCCCGGGCGGCAGCGGGTCCGGCAGGACGTCGGGAAGCCCTCCCAGGATCGAGTGCATCAGCCGCCTGATGGCGCGCGTCGACAGGCCCGGGAGCCGCGGGTAGATCGGCACGACCCGGCCGGTGTGGATCGCCTCCGGGTCCTCCTCGGACAGGACCTCGAACTGCGGACTCTGAAGCACCAGGCCGCGGCGGCCGAAGCGCGCAGGCCCCGCTTCGCCGTACAGGATCACCTCGCGCCCGGGCGGCATCGCCGTCCGCAGATAGGGCTGGTTGAAGAAGATGACACGGATCGCCCCGCTGTCGTCCTCGACCAGGGCCTCGAAGATGGTGAAGCCGCGCGCCCGCGTCCGCCGCAGCACGGCGGTCCGCACCCGGCCGCGCACCGTGGCGCGGAAACCGGGGGCGAGCGAGGCGATCGGAAGGAACCGGCTGCGGTCCTCGTAGCGGAACGGCAGGTGGAAGAGGAGGTCCTCGACCGCGACCAGCCCCCGCTCCCTCAGCTCCTCCGCGCGCTTGGGGCCGATGCCTCGGAGGCTTCCGAGAGGGGTCGCCAGATCGAGCGCCATGCGGGCGATTATAGGCGAGCCCCGGGGTCCTAGAAGTCGATCTGGAATCCGACCTGGAAGCGGCGGCCGAACCGGCGGGTCGCATCTACCTGAAGGGGGATGCTGCGCAGCCCGAGCTCGTCGCTCCCTGAACCGGCCCCCCGATCGGGCTCGTAGGTGTACACGCGCAGGTCGTCCCGGTTCAGGAGATTGTAGACCTCGAAGAATACCGCGGAGGAGAACTTCCCGAGGACCAGGGCCTTCTTGGCGCGCAGGTTCACGTTCAGCTCCGCATCGTTCCGCCGGCTGTTCCGAAGCTCGGGGACGAAGACGGCCTGCTCTCCCTCCGTCGTCTGGCTGAATCCGAAGCGCGTGCGGAACTGCTGGTAGTCCACGTTGTCCATGGCGAAGAAGCGCGAGATGACCGAGTAGGGCAGCCCCGAGCTCCAGGTCATGGAGGCCCCCACCTGCCAGTCTCCCGGCAGGAAGGTCGTCCCGTTCAGCTTCACCACGTGCCTCTGGTCGTAGTTGAGGTACCCGAACTCCTGCTCGACGGTCGAGGGATCGTTCCCCAGCCGGGAGTCGAAGCTCTCGGCGGCGCCGATAGCGCGCGAATAGCTGTAGGAGGCCTGCATCTCCCAGCGGCGGGACAGGCGCTTGAGCAGCTGGACCTCGACTCCGTTGTAACGGGCCTCGTTGGTGTTGCCGACGCGCAGGACCTGGTTGAAGAAGAAGCTGTGGATGTACAGGTCCGGCTTGCCGTCCGGGCGCCTCTGCAGCTTGAGGTTGATGGTCCCCTCCCCTGCTCCGGGCGGCGCCACGATCGCCCCGATGTCGTCGCGCGGCAGGCCGGTCTCCTCGTCGATCCGCAGCGTATGGTTGACGTCCCTGTCCTGGATCTGGTCCCGGTAGGAGCGCCGGATGAAGGTCACCATCAGGGCCATCTCGGGGGCGATCTCCCGCTCGAAGCCGATCGTCAGCTCGTCGGAGAACGGCGTCCGCAGGCCCCGGTCGACCTGGGTGGCCGAAGGGGGAGCCTTCGACGTCGCCTGGCCGATCTGGTTGTCGGGCGTGCCCGCCCCCGTGATCCCGTCGGGATCGAGCAGGTACTCGCGGTTGATCGTATCGGGTCCCTCCTCGCCGACCAGGGTGCTCAGGAAGAGCTTGTCGTAGAAGCGTCCCCAGGTCGCGAACAGCTTGGTCCGCCCGTTCGATCCGGGGTCCCAGGAGAACGACAGGCGCGGCGCGAGGTTGTTGTTGGTGAGGCGGAAGCGCTCGTGCTGCTGCGGCAGGACGCCGTGGGCCGTCAACCGGCGCGGGTCCGCCTCTCCCCCCGTGAGCACGTCGGGGAACAGCGTGGCCAGCTCGTTCGAGACGAAACGCGCCTCGGTGTGATGGCGGGTCATCCGGCTGATGGCCGCCTGCCGCAACGGATCGACCAGCGCCGCCGTCCCCGCCGTGAACCCCCCCGGCAGGGAGACCAGGATCGGGTCCCCGGCGATGCCCATGCTGACGAGCCCGTCGTTGTCCCCCTGCAGGAAATCGTCCTTGCCTCTCTCCCCTCCCGAGAGCGCCACGAGACGATCGTAGATGGCGCGCTCCTTGGCCGGCTCGAAGAACGAGTAGCCGAACGTGTCGGCGGCCTCGCGATCGAACCGCAGCCCGAGCCCTAGCGTCATGTTGGGGAACGGCTTGTAGGTG
>DATNEZ010000362.1:0-5157 GCA_035606645.1 Binatia bacterium | reverse complement strand
TGCACTCCTCGCAGGGGAAGGAGATCATGGACCTGTTCAAGACCCTCAACGACCAGGGGACGACGATTGTCCAGGTGACCCACTCCGACGTGAACGCCACGTACGGGCGGCGGGTCGTCAAGCTGTCCGACGGCTGGATCGTGGACTAGGAGCCGGTCCGAGGAGAGACGATGCACGGAATCGTGGCCGACCTGAGATACGCCCTGCGGACGCTCGCCAAGAACCGCGCCTTCGCCGCCGTCGCCATCCTGACCCTGGCGCTCGGGATCGGCGCCAACACGGCGATCTTCTCGCTCACGGATCAGATCCTGATGCGCCGCCTCCCGGTTCGTGATCCCGACCGCCTGGTCGTGCTGCGCATGCCGGGTCCCCAGTCCGGCCACGTCTGGAGCGACATCGACGACGGGGCCCAGTCGTTCTCCTACCCGTTCTACAAGGGGATGCGCGATCAGAGCGGGCTTCTGAGCGGCATCGCGGCGCGCTTCTCGATCCCCGTGAGCGTCTCCGGGGACAACCGGACCGAGCGCGCCAGCGGGGAGCTGGTCTCGGGGAACTACTTCGACGTGCTGGGGGTCGCGCCGGCCCTGGGCCGCCTGCTCACTCCCGAGGACGATCGCCAGACCCCCGGCAACCCGGTCGTGGTCCTGAGCCACGGCTACTGGACGCGCCGCTTCGGTGCCAGCCCGGCGATCCTCAACCAGGGCCTTCTGGTCAACGGCCGCACGCTCACCGTGGTCGGCGTGGCGCGCGCCCCCTTCACGGGAATCCAGCTGGGCACGCCCTCGGACCTGTTCATCCCGATCACCCTGAAGGCGCAGATGACGCCGAACTGGGACGGCCTCGCAGATCCGATCGACTACTGGCTCCAGATGATCGGCCGGCTCGGCCCCGGGGCCTCGCGGGAGCAGGCGGAGGCCAGCCTGCAGACGGCGGCCCACGCTCTCCTCGAGACGCAGGTCTCGACGTTCAAGGGCCTGGCGGCGGACAAGAGGGAGCGGCTGCTGAACCGCAGGCTCCTGCTCGCGCCGGGGGCGCAGGGACGGCTCGTCCTCCAGGAGGAGGCGCGCGGAGGGCTCCTGCTGCTTTCGGTGCTCGTCGGCCTGGTGCTCCTGATCGCCTGCGCCAACGTCGCGAACCTGCTTATCGCGCGGGGGGTGGCGCGGCGGCGTGAGATCGCGGTGCGCCTCGCCCTGGGCGCCCGGCGCGTTCACCTCCTGAGGCAGCTCCTGTCCGAGAGCCTCCTGCTCGCCCTCTCCGGAGGGGTCCTGGGACTCCTCGTCGCCGCCTGGTCGGTCGACTCGATCCTGGCGCTGTTTCCGACGGAGGAGGGCTACGCGGGGCTCTCCTCCCATCTCGATCTCCGCCTCCTGGCGTTCAACTTCGGCGTGGCGCTCCTGACGGGCCTTGGATTCGGCCTGCTCCCCGCCCTCCGGGCGACGCGGCCCGACCTGGTCGCGGCAATCAAGGATCAGAGCGCCGGGGCCGGGACGGGCGCCGGCCACGTCCGCCTGCGCAAGGGGCTGGTCGTGGCGCAGATCGCCGTGACGGCGGTCCTGCTGATCTCGGCCGGGCTGTTCACGCAGAGCCTGAGGCGGCTGAAGCAGGTCGACCTGGGACTGTCCGTGGACAACCTGATGGCGGTGTCGATCGAGCCGGAGCTGAACGGCTACACGCCCGAACGCTCGTCGGCACTCATCGACACGCTGCGCCGCGACCTCGCGGCCCTGCCCGGCGTCACCTCGGTATCGGCCGCGACGATCGCCGTCCTGACGGACAACACGGAGAGCTCGAATGCGACGATCGAGGGGTTCACGCCCCAGGAGAACGAATCGACCCACCCCCTGAAGAACTGGGTCGGGCCGGGCTATTTCGCCACCCTCGGCATCCCGCTCCTGGCCGGCCGCGAATTCACCGAATCGGATACGTCGCTGTCCCCCAAGGTCGCCGTGATCAACCAGACGATGGCCAGGAAGTATTTCGCGGGCCGGGACCCGATCGGCATGCATTTCGCCTTCGGCGCGGGGAACGGCGTCAAGCCGGACATCGAGATCGTCGGCGTGGTCCGGGACAGCAAGCACAGCACGGTGCGGCAGGAGCAGCGTGCCTTCGTCTGCATGCCGTACGCCCAGAAGCAGGGCCTCGGGGAGGCGACCTTCTACCTGCGATCGACCCTCGTTCCCGGCGTGCTCGCGCCGGCCGTCCGCGAGGCGGTGCGGCGGGCCGACGCGAACCTCCCCATTTTCAGCCTGAAGTCCGTGGCCATGCAGCGGGACGAGTCCCTCTTCGGCGAGAGGCTGCTGATGATGCTGTCGCTCTGCTTCGGCATCCTGGCGGCCGCCCTGGCCTCGATCGGGCTCTACGGGGTGATGGCCTACACCGTCGCGCGGCGCACCTCCGAGATCGGCCTGCGCATGGCCCTCGGGGCGACCGCGCGGCACGTGCGCACCCTGGTGCTGCGCGAGGCCATGACCCTGGCCGCGATCGGGCTCGGGATCGGCCTCCCGGCGGCGTTCGTCGCCGGACGCCTCGCACGGTCGCTCCTGTTCGGTGTCGAGCCGGGCAACCCGCAGCTCGCGGCGCTGGCCGGACTGCTTCTGATCGGCGTGATGCTCCTCGCGGCCTACCTGCCGGCGCGCCGCGCCACTCGAATCGATCCGATGATCGCTCTCAGGAGCGAATGAACCACCCGGAGGCTTCATGGAAACCCTGATCAAGGACGTGCGCTACGGCCTGCGGATGCTCGTCCGGAACCCCGGCTTCACGCTCGTGGCGATCCTGTCGCTCGCCCTCGGGATCGGCGCCAACACCACGATCTTCACCCTGGTGAACACGGTCCTGCTCCACCCGATTCCGGTGCGCGAGCCGCAGCGCCTGGTCTCCATGTTCATGACGGACGAGAAGAACAAGAACAACCAGTTCAACCTGTTCCAGGTCTCGCACCTGAACTACAACGACTACCGCGACCAGAACACCGTGTTCGAGGGGACCGCGGCCTGGCTCGGCTCCGCCATCAATCTCTCGGGCGGGGGGGAGCCGGAGCAGATCGGCGGCGATCTCGCGTCCTGGAATTTCTTCTCCGTCCTCGGCGTCCAGCCGGCCCTGGGCCGCGCCTTCCTGCCGGAGGAGGACAAGGTGGACGGCGCCAATCCGGTCGTGGTCCTGAACGATCGGCTGTGGCGGCGCCGCTTCGCCGCGGATCCCTCCATCGTCGGCAAGCCGATCACCCTGAACGGGCACAGCTTCACCGTCATCGGCGTCGCGCCTCCGGGCTTCGAAGGGGTCAACAGCCTGGGCGGCCCCGACCTGTGGCTCCCCCTGGCGATGCACGACCAGATTCTGACCGGCTTCCTGGCCGAGAACTTCAACGACCGCCGCGCCCTCCTGTTCAACACCGTCGGCCGCCTGAAGCCCGGCGTCACCATCCAGCAGGCGGAGAGCGAGCTCCGGGCCATCGCCACGCGGCTCGAGAAGGAGTACCCGGCGCCGAACGCCGGACGCAGCATCACGCTCCTGCCCGTGGCGCAGGCGACGGTGAACCCGAACGTCCGGCGCGTGTTCGTCGTCGCCGGCGGCCTGCTGATGACCGTCGTCGGCCTGGTCCTCCTGATCGCCTGCGCCAACGTCGCCAACCTGCTTCTGGCCCGCGCCACCGGCCGCCGCAAGGAGATCGCCATCCGCCTTTCCATGGGGGCCGGCCGGTTCCGCCTGGTCCGGCAGCTTTTGACCGAGAGCATCGTCCTGTCGATCCTCGGAGGGGGCGCCGGGCTGCTGGTCGCCTTCTGGGCGCGCGATCTGATCATGGCCTTCCGTCCGCCGCAGTTCTTCTTCGGCGAATTCGCGCTCAACCTGGACGGGCGCGTCCTCCTGTTCACCCTGCTGGTGTCGCTCGCCACGGGGATCGTGTTCGGCCTGGTTCCGGCCCTGCAGGCGTCGCGGTCCGACCTGGTCGTCGAGCTGAAGGAGAGGACCGGGCAGCCCGGCCACGCGGGACGCCGCGTGAACCTGCGCAGCGCCCTGGTGGTCGGCCAGGTGGCCCTGGCGCTCGTCTCGCTCATCGGCGCGGGACTCTTCCTGCGCAGCCTGCGCAACACCGAGCGGATCGACCCCGGCTTCGATGCGAAGAACCTCCTCACCCTGAGGTTCGACGTCGGCTCCCTGGGGTTCGATCGGGTCCGCGGCGAGGAGTACATGCGGACCCTGCTCGAGACCGTGCGGGCCATACCGGGCGTGCGCTCCGCCGCCCTGTCGGCCAACCTCCCGATGGGAGGCGGGATCGGGCGGACCGTGTTCCCCGAGGGGCAGGAGGCCGCGGCGGGGGCGACCGGCCAGTTCACGACCGCCAACGAGATGAGCGTCGGCTATCTCGACACCGTCGGGATCTCGGTGCGGCGCGGCCGGGACATCACCGAGATGGACCGCGAGGGGGCCCCTCTCGTCGTGGTGATCAACGAGGCGATGGCGAAGCAGTTCTGGAAGGACCAGGACGCGATCGGCAAGCGCTTCAAGTTCTTCGGCGACAAGGATTTCCGCCAGGTCGTCGGGATCGTCGAGGACACCAAGATCTTCACCCTGGGGGAGGACCCGCAGCCGCAGGCCTATATCCCGGTGCTGCAGTTCTACAACTCGGGGATGACCCTGAACGTGCGCGCCGCGGCGGACGGCGCCACGCTCCTTCCCACCGTGCGGCGCGCCGTGCAGGCGCTGCAGCCGACCATGCCCCTCACGAACGTGCAGACGACCGACGAGCTGATCGGCCAGGTCCTGTGGGCCCCTCGCATGGGGGCGGCCCTCCTCGGCATCTTCGGCCTGATCGCCCTGGTCCTCGCGGCCATCGGCATCTACGGCGTCATGTCCTACTCGGTGAACCAGAGGACCGTGGAGTTCGGCCTGCGGATGGCCCTGGGAGCCAGCCCGCGGGACGTCCTGCGGATGGTCCTGCGCCAGGGGATGCTGCTGGTCGCGTGCGGGCTCCTCATCGGCGTCCTCACGGCGCTGTTCGCCACCCGGCTGGTCGGCTCGCTCCTCGTCGGGCTGAGCGCCACCGATCCGCTGACCTACCTGTTCATCTCCCTGCTGCTGGCGGTCGTCGCCGCCTTGGCCGGCTACGTCCCCGCGCGCCGCGCCACGCGCGTCGACCCGATGGTGGCGCTCCGGAGC
>DATNEZ010000360.1:0-3521 GCA_035606645.1 Binatia bacterium | reverse complement strand
CCCCACGACGAGGACCGAGTTGTCGTCCAGGTCCCCGAAGATGTCCCGCGCCAGCGAGACCGCCGCGCAGGCGATCGAGACCGGGTTTCGGGCGATGCCTGTTTCGGTCCTGACCTTCTTGGCGGCGCTGAAGGCCCTGCGGAACAGGGCGTCGAGGACCGGGCCCAGGGACCCAGCCCGCCCGGCCGCGGCGTACGCCTCCTTCACCTGCCCCAGGATCTGCGCCTCGCCGACCACCATCGAGTCGAGCGACGAAGTCAGCCGGAACACGTGCCGGACCGCCTCGGGGCCGCGGTGCATGTAGCAATGACGCTCCAGCTCGTCCAGGCCGATCGGGCGCTCCCGCTCGAGGAAGCGCGCCAGGATCGCCCCGGCGTCCGCGGCGGACGCGGTGACGATCAGCTCGGTCCGGTTGCATGTGGACAGCAGGACCGCCTCCTCCACGCCGGTCAGCCCGCGGAGCCGGGCAGCCGCGGCGCCGACCTCCTCCCCGGGGAAGGCCACCCGCTCGCGCACGGCGAGCGGCGCGCTCCGGTGATTCATGCCAAAGACGACGGGCATGGGTCAGTACACTCCCATCATGCGCAGGAGGACGGCGCAGAACGCGACGATGGTCAAAAGGGCGGGATTCCGGCCCCGCCATCCCCATCCGAGGCGCAGGACGATGACGACCGCCAGAATCGCCCAGGCGATCACGGCCAGGGTCTCCTTGGCCTGCCAGGTCCAGAACGTGTGGTTGATGCTGGCGGTGGCCACGGCGCCGGTGAGGATCCCGAGCGTCAGGAGCGGGAAGGCCCAAAGGAGGGACACGCGCCCCACCTCGTCGCACCGCTCCAGCGACGGCAGCTTCGGGTACAGACGCACGGGGCGCCTGGCCTTGAGCGCCCGATCCAGGAGGACGTACGCCAGGCTGGCTGCGAAGGTGATGAACAGGGCGGCCACTGCGAAGATGATCACGGTCAGGTGGAAACGGAGAAGCGACGGCCGCAGGGGGGCCGCCACGGGGATCAGCTCCTCCGGCACCAGACCCGACACGACCTGCACGACCAGGACGAGAGGAAGAATGACGACGTGCAGCACCTCCAGCCGATACCGCCAGAAGACGACCAGGTAGACCAGGACGGCGCTCCAGGACAGGGCCGAGAGAATTTCCGGCAGCGTTCCCAGCGGGCAGCGCTGCAGGCCGATCCCCAGGGCCCAGAGCGCCGCGGTGTGGGCGATCCAGCCCAGGAGCGCGAGGAAGGGGGTGAGGCGCCCGGTCTTCAGGCGGGTCAGGAGCGGAAGGAACGCGCTGACGAATCCCAGGGCATAGAGGGCGAGCGCGGTCCGCAGGAGGACCAGGCTGGTGTCCATGGACGCTCCGAATCGATGGCGGGCGCAATCCCCTTTTCGACGGGCATCTTAGCACGCGCGACGAGCGGCCATCAACGGCCGGTCGTCCCGAAGTCCTTGCCATGTCGCGGGTTGGCGCGGCCTGCCACGTCTTGATCCCTCGCTCGCGAGGGTGCTAGGATGGCCATCAACAGGGGAAGCCTTCAGTTGATTCGCGGCGTCATTTTCGACTTCGACGGGACCCTGATCGATTCGTACGAGGCGATCGGGGAAAGCCTCAACCACGTCCGGTCGTCCTTCTCGCTCCCCCCCTACCCGGCCGAAGAGATCCGTCCGATGGTCGGACACGGCCTGGAGCAGCTGATCGTCCGGGCCGTGGGGGCCGATCACGTGGAGGACGGCGTGCGGCTGTTCCGCGAGTTCTACGCGACCGTCTGCGAGCGCAAGACCACCATCCTCCCTCAAGTGAAGGAAACGCTGGACGCGCTGGATCGGCGGGGCTACCTGATGGCGATCGCCAGCAACAAGCCGTCGTACTTCGCGCGCGACATCCTGAAGGCGCTCGAGTTCGATCACCTGTTCGTCGAGGTGCTCGGACCCAACGACGTGCAGAAACCGAAGCCCGACCCCGAGATGCTGGAGGTCATCATCATGAGGATCGGCCTGTCTCCGGAGGAGGTGGTCTACGTCGGGGACATGCCGCTCGACGTGGAGGCCGGCCACCGGGCCGGCGTGGCGGTCTACGCCGTTCCCACCGGCTCGG
This sequence comes from Binatia bacterium, assembly GCA_035606645.1. GTDB lineage: Bacteria > Acidobacteriota > Polarisedimenticolia > Gp22-AA2 > Gp22-AA2 > Gp22-AA3. Next base: position 1,426 of record DATNEZ010000360.1, on the reverse strand, counting down.
CCAGCCGCGACGATCTCCTGCAGGCGCGGCCGGACCGCCTGCTGCACCGGTTCACCGACCTGGCGACCTTCCTGCCGACCCTCTCCGGCGCGCGCTGAGCGCGTCGTCCTAGCGCGTCCACTGCCAGCGGTCCCGGTCGAATCGCCACAGGCGCAGCCGCCCCGTGCCGCCGTAGACCACCACCGCGGTCACGGTCGAGTGGCCGTCGCTCACGTACAGCGTCCCGCTGCTGGACGTTCCGTGCGGCGTGAAGGTGATGATGTCCGAGCGGCCGAAGCGCACCGGGTCCCCGCCGGGCAGGAGGCTCGCGGACCCCGGCGGCACCTCGGGAATCGCGACGTCGAGCAGGCCGAAATCGATCCCCTCGTAGCGCGACGACAGATCGCGGGACGCGCCGAGGAGGGGATCGCGCCCGGCGCCGATGTCGTCCGACCGGACGCCGTCCCCGTCGCCGTCCGCGTAGAAGGCATAGGAGTATCTCCCGAGGGACCAGCTGAGGCGCATGGCCACGTCGCGCCGCGACGCGATCGCCTCGGAGCGCAGGCGGGCCATCTCCTGCTCCAGCTCGCGCGCCGCGGTCACGACGCGCTCCCGCGACAGCGACGCGAACAGGGCCGGCGCGGCGACCGCGGCCAGAAGCCCGATCAGAACGAGAGCGAGGGCGGCCTCCGGGAGGGAGAATCCGCCCTCGCCCTGCGCGCGGACCGTCAGCTCTTGCCGAGCGTCAGGCGATCCTTGATCCGATCGAAGGTCTTTTCGCCGATCCCGCGGACATTGAGGATGTCCTCGACCTTCTTGAACGGGCCGTTCTTCTGGCGGTACTCGACGATCCTCTCGGCGTACGCCTTGCCGATCCCCGGCAGCGTCACCAGCTCGTCCACTCCCGCCGAATTGATGTTCACCATCGACGCCGGCGCCGCGGAGGGCGCGCCGCTGGCCGTGCCGGGAATGGCCGCCAGTGCCGCCGTGGCCATGACCAGGACCATGGCCAGGAACTTCGAGCTCCTTCGTGTCATGGAACCTCCCTGATTGAGAGAAAAATCTTGGGGGAGGGGGGATCGTCGGATCCCCCACCCGCGTCGTGGAAAGGGATGGACCTCTCGGTTGGAGAGCCGATCGGTTGTTGTGGTCCATCCCCCAACTCCCCCAAGCTCATGAGTCCGCTCCACGCGCGACGACGGAATCCCACGGCTGCACGCCCCATGCCATGAGGCCGCCGGGAGGGGGCCGGGGAAGGAGGGTCCGCCGGAAGCCTTGCCGGGAGCGGAGTGCACCGAAGGACCCATTAGCAGGCTCGGAACATGGGTCGCGGGACGCCGGCGGCAGGGCGGCCGCCCGTGGACGGGCGTGACCGGGTCACGAGCGCGGCGGAACGTCAGGGACGTCGATGCCTCAATAGCAAATTTCGCCGTAGCGGCCGGGGGGC
>DATNEZ010000325.1:0-4575 GCA_035606645.1 Binatia bacterium | reverse complement strand
CTGGTCCCGAATCGAGTCCGGCCGGGCCTGGGGCCGCGTCGCGGCGGGCGTGCTGGCCCTGATTCCCGTCACCGGATTGGCGGGGGGATGGCGCGCGGACGACACCGGCGACTGGCACATTCGACCGATGGTCGCCCGGCTGGAGGAGCGGCTGGCCGCGCGGCCGCCGCGTCCCGGCCGGGCCTGCAGGCTCGGCGTCATTCCCGACATGCGGGAGGTCAACGGCCCCACGGTCGCCTACTTCGCGGCCCGGAAAGACCTCCCGGTGACCGTCGTGCAGCTGGTGAACCGGATGAAGCGGCACGTCCGGGTCGAGGTCGGGCTGGACCCGTTCGACAGGAAGGATTTCTTCCAGGCCTTCGACGAGTACGACTTCGTGGTCACCAAGAACGGCGCGAACTCGATTCCCCCCTGGGACGAGGTGGTGCCGCGCATGCAGGCCTATTTCGAGGCGCGGATCGCGTCGTTCGAGCTCCTGGCTTCGTTCCAGGAGCCGGATGGATCCACCCTGGCCCTCTACGAGAGGAAGCGGACGTGAGCCAGGTCATCCGCCTTCTCGATCACGCGCGCGTTCCCGGCCCCGCGACCGCACCGATCCTGAGGCTCGGGCCGGCGCTCGCCGGAGCGCTCGCCGCCGGCGCCGCCGCCTGCGGCCTGCTCGCCTGGAACCTGGCCGCCTTCATCGGCCGGTACGACACGCTGGCCTGGCTGCTCCAGGACGTCCATTCTGCCGAGAGGGCGGGCCTCAGGTCCCTGCTCCTGGCCACGGGAGCGGCGCTCATCGCCCTCGGTGCCCTGGCCCTGTTCAGCTGGCGCCTGTCCCTCGGCCTGTCGGGCGGCGCTCTCCTGCTCGCCGGAATGACGGCGGGCCCGCTGGTCCGCGCCTGGATGGCGCCTCTGGAAGGGCTGGAGGAGAGCCTGCTGTACCGCCTGCGCGGCTTTTCGGCGATCGGCGTCCTCGGCGGCGCCTTCCTTCTGTTCCTGTCGCTGATCCCCGCCATCCTGGATCGACCCGCCTCGGGGCTCGAGACGGGCATGGCGGATCGGGTCCGGCGCGCCGTGCGATTCCTGCAGGCGGCCCCGGCCACGCGACGGAGGATCGCCCTCGGTGTCGTGGCCTTCGTCCTGGCGAGCGGCGTGGCGCTCCTGGTGCTGCAGGATTTCCCCAATTCCTCGGACGAGAACTCGTACCTGACCCAGGCCCGGATCTTCGCCACGGGAAAGCTCTGGGTGGACGCGCCTCAAAGCCCCGATCACTTCCGGGCCCGGAGCTTCATCCTGGACGAGGCCAGGGGGCGCTTCTTCGCCAAGGCGTTCCCCGGGTGGGCCGCGATCCTGTCCCTGGGAGTGAGGGCGGGAGCGCCGTGGGCGGTCAATCCTCTTCTGTCGGCGCTGGCCCTGGTCCTGTCCGGGTGGGCGGGAGGACGGCTCCTCGGCCGGAACGGCGAATGGGCCGTGGTCGGGATGATCCTGGCGACGCCGTTCTTCCTGCTGAACGCCGCGTCCTACTACAACCATCCGGCGACGGTGTGCCTGATCGCCCTGTATCTGGTTGCGGCAATCCGTCTCTCCGAAGGGGCCTCTGTCCGGTGGGCCGTCGTGGCCGGTCTGGCGTGCGCCGCCGTCCTCTGGGTCCGTCCCGTGCCGGCGGTCGTGCTGGCGCTCCCGATCGGGATCTGGCTCGGGTCGAGATGGGCGCGCGCGGGGCGATGGGACGTGCTGGCGGCTGCGGCGGCGCCGGTTGTCGTGGCCCTCGCCGGCCTGGCCGCCTACAACCGCCACATGTTCGGATCGATGTGGCGCAGCGGCTACAGCGCCTACGATCCGCAGGACATCCAGCCCGGGCTGGGGGCGGACCACCTGGCGATCACCGCCTGGTGGCTCCTGAAGCTCTGCTTCTGGCTCGTTCCCGGCACACTCGCGGGCCTGTGGTTCCTCCTGTCCGGCAGGCGGTTGAGGGGATGGTTCGAGCGCGAGCCGATCCTCGTGCTGATGCTGGGCTCGCTCGCCGCCCTGGCCGTGTCGTACCTCGTGTATCAGAACAAGGGCGGGAACGAGTACGGCCCCCGGTACTACTTCGACGGGATCACGTACCTGGCGATCCTCCTGGCGGCCGGATGGATGCGCGCCCCGGAGGCGCTCGCGGGCGTCATGCCCGCCGCACGGGCGAGACGCGGGGCGGCGCTGGCCCTCGCATTCGGCGCCTGCCTGACCGTGACGGGATCGATCCCGTTCCTCATGGTCCACTACCGGGACAAGGTGAGTCACAACAAGGACCTCTTCAGCACGGTGGAACGCTCCGGGCAGTCTTCCGCCCTGGTCTTCCTGGCCACCGGCAGCGGCCGGATGCCGCCCGGGGACCTGGTGCGCAATCCTCTCGATTTCCGCACCGGCGTCGTCTTCGCGCGCGATCTCGGCCTCGACGCCGATCGACGCCTGGCGGCCCTCTATCCGGATCGCCCCGCGCTGGTCTACCGGTACGACCCCAGGTCGCGCCGTTCGACGCTGAGCCCCCTCGACGAGGAGGTGCGGCCATGAGCAAGGCGCTGACCATCCTGGTCTGCACGCACAACCGCGCCGATCTGCTCCGCGGGGCGCTCGAGAGCCTGGAGCTCCAGAGCCTGCCGCGCGATCGGTTCGAGGTCCTGGTGGTCGACAACGCCTCGACCGACGGGACGCCGGGCGTGGTGGCGGAATGTGCGGCCCGGGGGCGCGTCGATCTGCGCTCGGTCCGCGAGGAGGAGCTCGGCCTGGACGCCGCCCGGAACCGCGGCATCCGGGAAGCGGCGGGCACCTTCGTGGCCTTCCTCGACGACGACGCCCGGGCCCGGAGCGACTGGGCCGCGGCGGTCCTGGAGGGGTTCTCGAGGCACGACGCCCCGATCCTGGGCGGCCGGGTCGACCTGACCTGGGAGGCGTCACGGCCGGCCTGGTTCAGCGACGTCCTCCTGCGCTACCTGATTCACTGCGACTACGGCCCGGAGGTGGTCGCCGTGAGCTCGCCGCCCTGGCTCTATGGCACCAACGTGGCGTTCAGGAAGAGCCTGTTCCAGGAGATCGGCCTGTTCCGTCTGGATCTGGATCGCAAGGGGGATTCGCTCATGGGGGGCGGCGACACCGAGTTCTTCCAGCGGGCCCACGCCGGCGGCCACCGGCTGCTCTACCTGCCGAGCCTGGTCGTGAGCCACCTGGTGCCCGCCTTCCGGCTGACGCGCGCCTTCTTCAGGGAGAGGCTGTTCTACTCGGGTTACACGCGCGCCGCCCTCGGCTCGGAACGGACGGCGGGCGTCGCCCTGCGCTGCCTGCTGTTCGCCGCCGGGGTCCCGGTCTGCGCCCTGGGCGCCGTCGCGCTGGAAGCGATCGGCCTGCCCCGCGCCGGGTTCGCGCAGGAACGCCGCATGCTGCTGGGAGTTGGATATCTCTACTACTGGATGCTCCGTGCATCCGGGAGGGTCTCGCGACCCCGGACGGAGGCATGGATTTCATGAAGTCAATTCGTATCGGAGAGAAGGACATGATCAGGAAGGTGCTTCTGTTGAATGGCCCGGACGACCGCGTCAACTCGGTGATGATCAGGAGCGGCGACCGCTGGCCCCACCGGCTGCCCCGCAAGATCACCAAGCAGGTGCCGCATGCCTATCCGTTCTGGATCGCGCAGTGCGGCGCCGTGCTCAAGCAGCGGGGCTACGAGGTCCGCTACGTCGATTCCATCGCCGAGGACCTCGGCATCGACGGCACCGTGCAGCGGTTCCTCGAGGAGAAGCCGGACCTGGTGGTCGTCGCGACCTCGACGCCGACCATCCACACCGACCTCCTGATGGCGCGGCTGGCCAAGGAGAAGGCGGGGGCGACGACGGTGCTCGTGGACACCCACGTGACCGTGTTCCACCAGGAGCTGGTCGCCGAGCCGTTCGTCGACGCCGCCGTGCGCGGCGAGTTCGAGATGGCGATTCCCGAGCTGGCCGACACCCTGAACCAGGGCGGCGATCTCTCGTCCGTGCCGGGCGTGACCTGGAAGCGCGGGGGCGAGGTGGTGGTCAACCCGGACCGCCCGCTGCTGTGGGACCTGGACGAGCTCCCCTGGCCCGATCGCGACCTGGTGCCGGGCGACCAGTACATCGTGGGGCTTCGCACCCAGGACCCCTGCTTCATGGTGATGGCCAGCCGGGGGTGCCCGTTCCGCTGCACCTTCTGCCTCTGGGTCCCGGTGATGTTCAACAACAAGGTGCGGTTCCGCAACGTCGAGAAGGTCGTGGACGAGATCGTCCACCTCCAGAAGCGGTACGGCGCGCGCGAGGTGTTCTTCCACGACGACACCGTCAACATCACGGTCCGCCGGGTGGAGGAGCTGTGCCATGAGATCCTCCGCCGCGGGGTGAAGATCGGCTGGATCGCGAACTTCCGAGGCGACCAGACCACCCCGGAGCTGTTCCGGCTGATGAAGAAGGCGGGCTGCACCAAGATCCTGCTGGGCGTCGAGAGCGGCTCCCAGAAGCTCCTGGACGAGACCATCGACAAGGAGATCACGCTCAAGGAAGTGAAGGACACCATCCGCTGGGCCAAGGACGCGGGGGT
>DATNEZ010000266.1:0-4356 GCA_035606645.1 Binatia bacterium | reverse complement strand
CGCCACTGATTGAGGAACTTGCCGCCGCGCATCGTGTCCCGGAAATGGACCTTCCAGCTGTCCCGGCGGTCGACGTTCCCCAGCGCCGCCGCCACGCCCCCCTCGGCCATGACCGTGTGCGCCTTGCCCAGGAGGGACTTGCACATGAGCCCGGTGCTCAGCCCGCGCGCCGAGCACTCGATGGCGGCGCGCAGCCCGGCACCCCCTGCCCCGATCACCAGGACGTCGTGCTCGAAAGTCTGGATCTCCGCGACATTGAGCATGGCCTATCCCCAGGTGCTCAGATCGCGGATGAGTCCCATGGAGACCAGGCGCACGTAAAGATCGGAGAAGGCCACCCAGAAAAGGCTCGTCCAGGCCCATTGCATGTGGTTGGCGTTGAGGGCCGACGAGCCGCGCCACAGGCCGAGCCGTAGGGCGCCCTGTCGGTCGCAGGAGAAGCAATCGAGCCTGCCCCCGACCAGGTGGCGCCAGGAGTGGCAGCCGAACGTGTAGGCGGCCAGGAGCGTCGGGTTGATCAGCAGAACGATGCTGCCGACGCCCACGCCGGGGCGGCCGTCGAGGAAGAAGGCACGGTAGGCGTCGTAGTAGAGAATGCCGATGAACGCCACGGCGAAGTAAAGGGCGTAGCGGTGCAGGTTCTGTACGATCAGGAGACCGGTCTCGCCGCGGTACCCTCCCAGGGGAAGAGGGCCCACGGCGCATCCCGGCGGCGTCCCGAAGAACGACCGGTAATAGGCCTTGCGGTAGTAATAGCAGGTGGCCCGGAACGCCCCCGGGAAAATCAGGATGAAAAGCGCCGGGGACGCGGGCAGGAAGGAAGGCCACCAGTCCGGCCAGGCCCCCAGCCAGGCGTGCTCCAGGGGGGCGGATCCGGGGGCCGCCGGGTCCACGAACAAAAGCGGGGAGTAGAACGGCGACAGGTACGAGCCGTGGAAGTAGTAGGCCCCCTGGAAGGCCGCCCATGTGGCGTAGACGGCGAAGCCCCCCAACCCGAGGACCGTCAGGAGCGGCCCGACCCACCAGCGATCTCTGCGACTCGTCGCCGCGAACCCGACGACGTGGCCGCCGGCGCGCGCCAGTTCACCCATCGATGCCTCCATCCCTGTTGCGGGGCGGGATTCTAGCAGAAAGGCCCCCTGAACGCCCCAGGAGCCGGTCCGGGTATTCGGAGGGCCTTGCACGCCGGGGCAAAAGACCCCATCTTCCTGAGCGCGGGCCGGGGTGTTATACTGGCCCTACTGTGACGGTGCTCCCGGGCCGACGTCCCGTCGCCCCGGTTGAGCCGGTCGCAGGGCGCTCCTCGAGGGTACTTGCCGGCCAAGGGGCTGGCCCCATGGGAGAGAGCGCGAGGAGATTGCATGGCCAAATCGATGCTCGTGAACGTGACTGCGGAGGAAGAGAACCGCGTCGCGATAGTTGACAACGCCATCCTCGACGTCTTCGAGATTGAAACCCTCTCCAAAGAACATCTCAAGGGCAATATCTTCAAGGTGATCGTCGAGGGGCTCAACCCCGCCCTCGAGGCCGCCTTCGTGAATTACGGGGGGGAGCGGGCGGGCTTCCTGCCCCTGGACGAGATCAACTTCAAGCTGTATCCCAGCCGGGACGGTGGCTCGGGCGGCAAGGGGCGGGGCGCGCGCATCACGCGCCACCTCGACAAGGGGCAGGAGGTCCTGGTCCAGGTGATCCGGGACTCCTTCGGCAACAAGCCCCCCACCATGAGCACCTACTACTCCCTCCCGGGGCGCTACCTGGTCCTGATGCCCGGGGCGGACGCCGCCGGCATCTCCCGGAAAATCGAGAGCGCCGAGCACCGCGACAGGCTTCGCAAGATCCTCGACGATCTGACCGTGCCACCGGGATACGGGGTGATCGTCCGCACCGCCGGCATGGAGACGAGCACCAAGGAGCTGCAGGCCGACCTGGAGTCGCTGCTCGAGCTCTGGAGGACCATCGAGACCGCGGCGCAGCAGGTCAAGGCCCCGGCGCTGGTGTTCCAGGAGCGCGATCTCGTCATCCGGACCATCCGCGACTATTTCACGTCCGACATCGAAGAGGTCCTGATCGACGACGAAGCGGCCTTCCATCGCGCCCGCAAGTTCTTCGAGGCGCACATGCCGGACAAGGCCCACCTGGTCCGGCTGTACACGGGCGACAAGCCGATCTTCTCCAAGTACAACCTCGAGGAACAGATCGAGCGCATCTACAAGCGCACGGTCCAGCTCAAGTCGGGCGGGTCCATCTCGATCGACCAGACCGAGGCGCTGACGGCCATCGACGTCAACTCGGCCCGCTCGACGCGATCGGCGAGCAGCGAGGACACCGCGGCGCGCACGAACCTCGAAGCGGCGGAGGAGATCGCCCGGCAGCTGCGGCTGCGGGACATCGGCGGCCTCATCGTCATCGATTTCATCGACATGGAGTCGAGCAAGCACATCCGCCAGGTCGAGCGGGCCTTCGCCGACGCCATGTCGCGCGACAAGGCGCGCTACGACGTGACGCGGATCAGCAAGCTGGGCCTGATGGAGGTCTCGCGACAGAGGCTCAAGGCCACCAAGGCCTCCTCCTCCTTCATGGAATGTCCGACCTGCCAGGGGGATGGCACGGTGCGGACGCCCGAAGCCGCGGCCCGGTCCGCCTTCCGCAAGATCCAGGCGCGCGTGGTGCGGGGCGACATCTCGGGCGTGAAGGTCTTCCTGCCCCCCGACGTCGCGCTCTATCTCCTGAACCAGAAGCGGGACGACCTGGCGCGCCTCGAGCAGCGCTACAAGGTCACCATCGAGGTCGTGCCCGAGGCCCGGATGAAGACGAGCCAGTTCGAGATCGAGGAGTTCCGCCGCGAGGAGACCGAGGTCGTGCCGATCGTGACCGCCGACACGGTCGACGAGGCGCTGGCCGCGGGAACGCTCAACATCCCTCCACCGGCTGCACGGCCGGAACAGGAGTCGCCGATCGCGAGAGCGGCCGCCGCGTCTCCGGAGCCCGCGGGCGCCTCCTCCAGAGGGCCCAGGCGCCGTCGTCGTCGCCGGGGCGGGAAGGGGGCCCAGGGAGGCGTGTCGCGCGACCTCGGCCCCCGTCCGGAGGCTCCCCTCGCGGCCTCATCCTCCCAGGGAGACGGGCCGTCCCCCGCGGGTGGGAACGGCATGGAGGACCAGGACGAGATGCCGGTCTTCTCCGAGGGTCCGGACGGTGAAACCGTCGTTCCCCGGGTGTCGCCCGAACGCTCGGATTCGCGCCCGGCGCTTCCCCTGCTGGCCCAGGTCCCGACCCCGGAGGGGGGATTGCCCTCCCAGCAGCACCGGCGCCGCCGGCGCCGCCGCCGCGGCCGGGGCCGCGGGGCGGGTCCGGGAGGGGCACCCCGTTCCTCCGACGCGGCGGGCGGCAACAGGTGGAGCGAGAACACCCACCGGGACGGCACGCCGCCGGCATCGGGTCGCGAGCCGCTGCCCAGGCAGGAGCCGCGGCCCGCTCCCACCACGACTTATTCGTCCCCGCCTCCGGAGCAGCCCCGGCCGGCCCCCGTCGCCCAGCAGGCCGACGGCGGTGGCAAGAGCCAGGAGGATCCGAAGCCGAAACGGACCTGGTGGCGCCGGACCTTCGGCAGCTGATCCCTGGAGGGCCGGATGGCTCTTCGCCTGTACCACTTCGAGGCGTGCCCCTTCTGCGAGAAGGTCCGCCTCTCGCTCCGGCACATGGGACTTGGGTGCGAGAGCGTGGCGATCGACCCCGACGATCGCAAGCGCGTCGAGGAGGTCTCGGGTCAGCGCCTGGTCCCGGTCCTGTGCGACGACGACCGGGTCATCCCCGATTCGACCCGCATCCTCAGGTACCTGATCGCCCGTTACGGCGACTCCAACATGCTGCCTCAATCCCCGGCCGATCAGGCCCTCGCCTGGATCGTCGAGGACTACGCGGACGAGGTCCTGGGCCCCCTCATGCGCTCCGTCCTGGAGGACAAGTCACCGTCCGGCGCCGCGCTCCAGCCGGCCGAGAGGCGTGAGCTCGAGCGGCACATCGAGACCCACTTCCGCAACCTCGAGCAGCTCTTCTCGCAAAAGAGCTTCGTGTTCGGGGACGCGCCCGGGCTCGCCGACATTTCCCTGTTCGCGTTCCTGGGCTGCCTGGTCCGGCTGGGCCGGCGCGAGATCTCCGCCGGATTCCCCCACCTCAAGACCTGGTACGGCCGGATGGAATCGCTGTAAGGGCGGCAGGCCGACCGGCTCCACTCCGGCTCAGGCCGCCAGGAGCACCTGGAAGAACCCCTCGATCTCGTCGATGAACTGGGCGACGGATGTCAGGCTGTTGATCTTCTGGCGCAGGACGCGGCCGTTGGGAAGGCCGTGGGTGTACCAG
>DATNEZ010000262.1:0-3661 GCA_035606645.1 Binatia bacterium | reverse complement strand
CCGGCGCGCCGCCTGGGGGCGATGGCGCGCGCCGCGTCCGATTTCGCCGCGGGGCGCACCGGGGTCCGGGCCGACACGGCCGGGAACGACGAGGTGGCGGCCCTGGCCCGCTCGCTCAACCGGATGGCGGAGGAGCTCCGGGAGCGCCTGGTCCTGCTGGAGCGGGAGCGCAGCCAGCTCCGCACCGTGCTCGAGGGGATGGTCGAGGGGGTCGTCCTGACCGATCCGACCGGCCGCATCCTGGTGGCCAACGACGCCTTCCGGCGGATCTTCAACGCCCAGCTGCCGGTGGAGGGGCGCCGGCCGCTGGAGACGGCGCGGGTCCCGGCGCTGCAGGACGCCATCGAGGCGGCGCTCGAGGCGGAGGAGCCGCTGACGCGGGAGATCGCCGTGGGAGGAGCGCAGGACAAGGTGATCCAGGCCAGCCTCGCTTCGATCCGGGAATCGGGGGAGACGGTCGGCGCCGTGGCCGTGTTCCACGACGTCACCGAGCTGAAGCGGCTGGAGCGCGTCCGGCAGGAGTTCGTGGCCAACGTGTCGCACGAGCTGCGCACGCCCCTCACCGCCATCAAGGGGTACGCCGAGACGCTGCGCGACGGCGGCCTGCGCGATCCCGCGGCGGCGGCGGAGTTCGTGAAGGTCATCCACCGGCACGCCGAGCGCCTGCGCGCCCTGATCGAGGACCTGCTCGACCTGGCCGCGGTGGAGCAGGGGGAGGCGCGCCTGCGGCCGGCCGCCGTCCTGGCGCGCGACGTCGTGTCCCAGGCGGAGGCCCTGATCCGTCCCGCCGCGGTGGCCCGCAGGCAGACCCTGGTGTTCGAGATGCCGGCCGATCTCCCCGAGATCCTCGCCGACCGGGATCGGCTGGCCCAGGTCCTGATCAACCTCCTGGACAACGCCGTGAAGTTCACGCCGGAGGGGGGGCGCATCGCGGTCTCCGGCACGGCCGCCGCCGGCCGGGTGATCCTGGCGATCAGGGACAACGGCGTCGGCATCCCCCCGGCCGATCTGCCGCGGATCTTCGAGCGCTTCTATCGCGTCGGCCGCTCCCGCGACAGGCGGGAGGGGGGGACCGGTCTCGGCCTGGCGATCGCCAAGCACCTCACCCAGGCCATGGGCGGGTCGATCGAGGTCGACAGCGTCCAGGGGTCCGGCACGACCTTCCGGGTCAGCCTCCCGGCCGCCTGAGAATCGTCGTCACACGACCGTCACACGACCGCCCCTGGCGCGTCACCCTATCGATACAATCTCGGGCCCGAAACGGCACCTGATGAACCGACCCTCAATGGAGGATGATTGTCGATGAGCGCTTCGAGAACAGGACTGCGGGCGATGGTCTGTGTCATGGCGGCTGCCTGTCTGCTGGGTGGTGTGCCCGCGTTCGCGCAGGTCACCCCCGCGGCCGGCTACACCCCACCGGACGACACGCCGACCGTCAAGGTCGGGGGCACGATCTTCCTCGACTATACCTACACCGACGAGCCGACCACGACCGACGTCGACGGCAACGTGATCCATCCGGAGTCGTTCAACGTGGGCCGCGCCTACGTCAACGTGACGGGGAACCTGTCGCACCGCATCGCCTTCCGGATCACGCCCGACATCGCCCGGTTGACCGGCGGCGGCACCAGCCTGGACGGCAGCCTGGCGATCCGGCTGAAGTACGCCTACGGCCAGTTCAATCTCGACGAGGCCTGGTCGAAGGGATCGTGGGTCCGACTCGGCCAGCAGCAGACCCCGCTCGTCGACTACCTGGAGAACATCTACCGCTACCGCTTCCAGGGGACCGTCTTCGTGGACCGCGAGGGGTTCCTGAGCTCGTCCGACGTCGGCCTCTCGACGCATTACAACCTCCCCAAGAACCTCGGCGACGTCCACGTCGGCTACTACAACGGCGACACCTACTCCAAGGCGGAGGCGAACGACCAGAAGGCGATCATGGGGCGCGTGAGCATCCGCCCCTTCCCCATGATGGGGGCGCTCAAGGGGCTGCGGATCACGGCCTTCTACGATGACGACCACTACGTCAAGAACGACGCGCGCACCCGGCTCTTCTACGGCGCCACCTACGAGCACAAATACATCAACGCCGGGGTCGAGCACCTCGACACCGACGACCAGGCGACCGCCGTCGCGACCGAGGTCAAGGGGACCGGCTACTCGGTCTGGGCGACGCCCAGGTTTCCCAAGGGATGGGAGGGGCTCCTGCGTCTCGACCACCTGAAGCCGAACAAGGACGTCGACGCCGCCAAGGACCGGAAGATCCTGGGGGTCGCCTACTGGTTCAAGCTCCTGCAGACGCCGGCGACCGCGGCGATCCTCCTGGACTACGAGAGCGTGGATTACGACGCCGCGCTCGCGAAACCCGACGAGACGCGCTATGCGCTTCACACTCTCTTCAACTTCTGAGGTGACATCGTGCTGACAACGCTTCGCTCCGTGCTGGTCGTCCTGGTCGCCGCCGCCGTCGCGGTCGTCCTGGCCCCCGCCGCCTCGGCCGAGCCGGTGCAGATCGACGGCGCGGGGGCGACCTTCCCGTACCCGATCTATTCGAAGTGGTTCTCCGAGTACAACAAGATCCATCCGGACATCCGGATCAACTACCAGTCGATCGGCTCGGGCGGCGGCATCCGCCAGCTCTCGAACCAGACGGTCTTCTTCGGCGCCACCGACGGCCCCATGACCGCCGACCAGCTCCAGGCCGCCCCGGGACGGGTGCTGCACTTTCCCACCGTGCTCGGAGCGGTCGTGCCGGTCTACAACCTCGAGGGAGTGGACGCCGAGCTGAAGTTCAGCGGCCCGGTCCTGGCGGACATCTTCCTCGGAAAGATCGCGAAGTGGAACGACCCGGCGCTCGCCAAGGACAATCCGGGGGTCACCTTCCCCGCGGGGGACATCACCGTGGTGCACCGCGCCGACGGATCGGGGACCTCCTACATCTTCTGCGACTACCTCTCCAAGGTCTCGCCCGAGTGGAAGACCAAGGTGGGCGTGGCGACGTCGGTGAACTGGCCCGCCGGGATCGGCGGGAAGGGGAACGAGGGGGTCGCGGGCCTCGTGAAGCAGACCCCCGGCTCGATCGGCTACGTGGAGCTGATCTACGCCCTGCAGAACAAGATCGCCTACGGCTCGGTCAAGAGCTTCGACGGGGAGTTCGTGCGGGCCTCGATCGACTCGGTGTCGGCGGCCGCCGCCGCGGCGGCGAAGCAGATGCCCCCGGACTTCCGCGTCTCGATCACCAACGCGCCGGGCCCGGGCGTCTATCCGATTTCCTCGTTCACCTGGCTCCTCCTGTACGAGAAGCCCAGGGACAAGCAGCGCTCCCGCATGATGGTCGACTTCATGAGCTGGGCGATCCACGACGGGCAGAAATTCGCCGGTGAGCTCGGCTACGCCCCGCTCCCCGGCGCCGTCGTGACCCTGGAGGAGGCCGCCCTGAAGAAGATCAAGGCCGAATGAGCGCGAGGGGCCCGCGCGGGGCGTCGTCCGGGGGCGGCAGGCTGTTCCCGCTCCTGACCGGGCTGGTCGCGGTCCTGGTCCCCTGCCTGGTCGCCGGGATCGCCGTGACTCTCTGGCGGGAGTCGCTCCTGTCGATCCGCGAGTTCGGACTCGACTTCTGGCGGACCTCCGTCTGGGACCCGGTCGCCGGGCAGTTCGGGGC
>DATNEZ010000250.1:0-4983 GCA_035606645.1 Binatia bacterium | reverse complement strand
GAGTTCGAGCATGCCGTGGCGGGAGACGGCGCCCCGGGCGAGGCGGCGGTCGAGTTCGCCTACCTCGACTACCGCCCGCGGAGGGCCTTCGGAATCAGGGGGGGCCTCCTGCTCGTGCCCATGGGATTCCTCACCGAGCTGCACGAGCCTCCGATTTTCAACGGCGCGCGCCGGCCGGAGGTCGAGCGCCTGATCCTTCCCTCGACGTGGCGCGAGAACGGAGTCGGCGTCTACGGCGATGCGGGAGCGTTCTCCTACCGTGCCTGCGTCGTCGCCAGCCTGGACGCGTCCGGGTTCTCTCCCGACGAGGGGATCCGCGAGGGGAGGCAGGAGGGGGCCGAGTCGCTGGCCCGGGACACGGCCTTCGTGGTCCGGGGCGACTATCTGCCGGTGCCCGGCCTGGTGCTCGGCGTCTCGGCCTTCGCCGGGGACACGGGCCAGGGGGACCCCGCGATCGGCGGCGCACGGCTGAACCTGTGGGACGCCCACGCGGAATGGCGGGGGCGCGGCGTCCAGGTCCGGGGGGTCATGGCGCGCGGGCACCTCGACGACGCCTCCGCGGTGAGCCTGGCGATCGACCCGTCGGGTCTGACCGCCATAGGCAGCCGCACGCGGGGATGGTATGGTGAGGTCGCCTGGAACGTCCTGTCCCTGCTGGGGAAGGGGGAGGCCGAGCTGAGCCCGTTCGTGCGCTACGAGGCGCTAGACACGCAGGCGGCGGTGGCGAACGGCTTCGCGCGCGATCCGGCCAACGACCGGACGCTCAAGACCTACGGAGTGACCTGGAAGCCGATCGCCAACGTGGCGATCAAGGTGGATTTCCAGGACGGGAGCAACCGCGCGGGGACCGCCGTGGACCAGTGGAACTTCGCGCTCGGGTATCTCTTCTGATGTCGTCGCTCCGCCCCGTCCTGTGCGCCGCGCTCCTGGCCCTGGCCGCGGGCAGGACGGAGGCGCGCGTCTACCTGACCGTGCCGCAGGCGCTGGACGCCGCCTTTCCCAAGCCGGCGCAGGTGGAGCGTCTCACGCTGTACCTGGACGACGCGCAGGCGGGGCGCGCGGCGGAGGCGGCCGGGGTCCCGGTCGAGGCCCGCGTCGTGCCGTATTACGTCGGCCGCCGCGACGGCCGCGTGACCGGCTACGCCTACTTCGATACGCACCTGGTGCGGACGCTCCCCGAGACCATCCTCGTTCTCGTCGCACCGGACGGCAGCCTGTCGCGCATCGACATCCTGTCGTTCGACGAGCCCGAGGACTACCTGCCGTCGGGCCGCTGGCTGCAGCAGTTCCCCGGCAGGCGTCTCGAGGATCTGGGGGCCCGGCAGGGGCTGCGCGCCCTGACCGGCGCGACCCTCTCGTCGCGGGCGGTGACCCAGGCCGCGCGCCGCGTGCTCGCGCTGCACCGCCTCTTCGTCGGCGCGCCCCGCGAGAGCGCTCCGGGGGGAGCGAAGCCGTGAACCCGTTCGAGCGCACGCTTCTCAACGTCTCGACCGGCCTGGTGGCCCTGACCGGAGCGGTCTATTTCTGCATGAAATACCTGATGACCGGGGACGATCCGTTCAGCGTCGTCCATCACCCCCTCCAGCCGCACGCCCTCTCGCTGCACGTGCTCCTGGCGCCGGTCCTGGTCTTCGCGCTGGGCCTGATCACCCGCGAGCACATCATCGGCTACCTCCTCGAAGCGCGCCAGCGCCGGGGGCGCGCCACGGGGATCGTCGCGGTGTCGCTCGCGGCCCCGATGATCGTCTCCGGCTACCTGATGCAGGTGCTGACCGACCCCGGCCCCCGCCGGGTCCTGTCCGTCGTCCACGTGGCGGGCGGATCGCTCTACGTCCTGCTGTTCCTGGGGCACCTGGCCGCCTCGCGGAATGGACGGCGGGGGAGCGGCGGCAACGGAGGGGGGCGCGCGGGGGGTCGACGGGGCGCCCGGGGGAAGCCTTGATTGTCCGGGAACGCGAAGTATAGGATCATGATACCGGTCGCAGTCGGCGTTATGACGGGCCGGACCCTGGAGGGAAGCATGAAACCAACGAAACGAACGCTACTGGCGGTGGCACTCGGCGTGGCCCTGGCGTCGGCGGCCGCGCCGCTCGATCCGGCCCACGCGGACGCGATCACCCGGGTGCGCGGCACGATCAAGGACATCGCCGGCAAGCCGATGCCCAAGGTCAAGATCTACTTCGAAGCCGTCAACATCAAGAGACGCGTCGGCCCGCTGACCACCAACAAGGACGGGAACTTCACGATCGCCACTCTCGACACCTCGGTGGCGAAGAAGTGGCGCGTCATCCCCGAGATCCCGGGCTACAAGACCGTCAAGATCCACTACGAGATCGTCGACTCGGAGGGGCAGGACCGGGGGAACGGCGACAACATCCCGGGGTCGAAGCAGGAGTACCCCGAGCTGCAATTCGCGCTGGTCGGCGACTCGGGCAGGAACGTCGTCGATTTCGTGGTCGCCAAGGAAGCGGAGTTCCTGGCGGCCGTCCAGGCGGAGAGAAAGGCGAAGGAGGCGACATCCGCCGCAGGCGCGGCCGCGGCTCCCGCGGGGACGACGCCGGCCGACCCCGCGCTGGCGGGGGGCGCTCCCGGGGCGCCCGGAACACCCGGAGCGCTGGCCCCTCCGGCGGGCGCGGCCGAGTCGCTCACGAAGGCCAAGCAGCTGGCGGACGCGGGCAGGCACCAGGAGGCGGTGGAGCTCTACAGGGCCTTCCTGGCGAAGGACCCGACCGGGAATCCCGCCGTCTACTACTACCTCGGCAAGAGCCTCTTCGAGTCGGGAGACGATCCGTCGGCGGAGCAGGCGTTCAAAAAAGCCAGCGAGCTGAAGCCCGACATGAAGTACGCCCATTTCTTCCTGGGGAACATCCACCTGCGCGGCGAGCGGTTCGCGGAGGCGGCCGCCGAGTACGAGAAGGAGACCTCCATCGCGCCCGACAACGACCGGGTGTGGTTCCAGCTGGGACAGGCCTACGCCCGGGCGGGCGATGACGAGAAGGCGCTGGCCTCCCTCGAGAAGGCGAGCACCATCGATCCCTCGAAGTCCGACACGTACATGGAAATGGCGGCGATCTACGAGAAGCGCAAGGACCGGGTGAAGGCCGACGAGGTGTACCAGAAGGTCATCGCCCTCGACCCCAAGAACGCCGCCTCGTCCTTCTTCAACATCGGCGTCCACGCCTGGAACGAGAACCACGATCGCGAGGCGGCCCAGGCGTTCCGCAAGGCCATCGAGATCGATCCGTCCTACCCGGTGGCCCACCGCGAGCTGGCGCGCACGCTCACCCGCATGCAGGATTTCGACGGGGCGGTCAAGCACTACGAGCAGTACCTGAAGCTCAGCCCCGGAGCGCCGGACGCCAAGGAAATCAAGGAGATGATCGTCGCCCTGAAGCGGTGAGCGGTACTCTCTAGGGGCGAGGGACGAGCGCCTCGTCCACCAGCTCGCAGAGGACGTGGCCGATCAGGATGTGGACCTCCTGGATGCGCGCGGTCGTCCGGGAGGGGACCGAGACGACGTGGTCGCACAGCGCCGCGAGCGGCGCCGTGTGGCCGCCCGTCAGCCCCACCGTCACAAGCCCCTTCGCCCGCGCCGCCCTCAGGCCCTCCAGGACATTGGGGGAGCGGCCTGACGTGGTGATCCCCACCGCCACGTCCCCCGTGCGGCCGAGCGCCTCGACCTGCCGCGAAAAGATGCGCGAGAACTCCTGATCGTTTCCGATGCTGGTGAGGACCGAGGTGTCGGTGGTCAGCGCCAGGGCGGGGAGCCCCGGGCGGTCCACGACGAACCGGTTGACGAACTCGGCGGCGAGGTGCTGCGCGTCGGCGGCGCTGCCGCCGTTGCCGAAGAAGAAGAGCGTCCGGCCGGCGCGCAGCGCGGAAACGAACGCCTCGGCGATCCGCTCGACCACCCCGGTCCCGGTCTCGAAGAATGCCCGGGCGGCCTCCGCGTGCTCCTCATGCAGCCGCCGGATGCGCGATCCGGCGTCCGCCTGCGCGCCCTTGCCCGTGTTCGTCATGCCGCGACCTCCCGCCCGGTGTTCCATGCGATGAGTCCTGCCATGCGGCCGCAGGTGCCGCGACCGCGGCGATAGGATTCGAGAAGGTCCGGACGGCACACGGTGCACAGGCCGGACGCCTGGATCCTCTCCGCCGGGACGCCGGCGGCCTCGGCCTGCAGCCGGTTGGCCTCCACCAGATCGATGCGCCGCCTGGTGCCCGGGAGGACGCAGCCTTCCGCGCCGGGGAAGGCGGCCAGCAGGGCCTCGACGACCTCGTCCCCCACCTCGAAGCAGCACGGACCGATGCACGGCCCGATCGCGACGCGCATCCGCCCGGGGTCGGCTCCGAAGCGGGATCGCAGGACGGCGATCGCGGACCCGACGACCCCCTTCACCGTGCCCCGCCAGCCTGCGTGGACCGCGGCCGCGGTATGCGTCGTCTCGTCGCACAGGAGCACCGGCACGCAGTCGGCGACCCACACCGCGACCGCGACGCCGGGCTCGGCCACCACGAGGGCGTCCCCCACGGGCGCGTGGGCGGAAGCGGACGACGGCGCCGCGCGAGAGGCCGGGCGGTCCGCCACGTGGACCTCGGCGCCGTGCACCTGCTTCATCGAGACGATCGGCAGGGCGCGCCCCGCCGCCTCCGCGAGCGCGACCGGCGCCTCCGAGCCCCGCACGGTGAACAGGTGCGCGAGCCCCGCGACCTGCGAGAGGATCGGCACTTCGATCCGTCGCGCGGGACCGGATCCCACGACGCTGGCCGCGTCCGTGGGGCTCCTGGCTGAGGCGGGGCGGGCGATCGACATGTCGCCCGGCATGGTAGGCGAGTGGACGCTGCCTTGACAAGCCCGACCGCTTCGGGCAATCTTGCGGGCCGCAGCCGGGGTCGGGGACTGGCCGGGTGACCAGGCCCGGCCCGAACGGGGCGGGCGCGACGAGGGGGTGTCAACCCCTCCTTTTTTTGTCGGACCGACGGAGG
>DATNEZ010000233.1:0-6516 GCA_035606645.1 Binatia bacterium | reverse complement strand
AGCCAGAACCGCATCGTCGCCATCATGTTCTCCATCTTCGGCCTGGTCGCCACGCTCATCGCCGGAGTCGGGATTTACGGTGTCATGTCCTATTCGGTCAACCAACGGACCCAGGAGCTGGGGGTGCGGATGGCCCTCGGGGCCGACAGCCGGCGTATCCTCCGCATGGTGCTGCGCCAGGGATCGATCCTGACCGGCGTCGGCCTGGCGATCGGCCTCTTGATCACCCTGGGGCTGGCCGGGGTCGCCGGGGCGGGGATCCAGACTGTGCTGTTCGGCGTCAGCCCGCTCGACCCGCTCGCCTACGCCGCCGTGGCCACGCTGATCGCCCTGGTGTCGCTCGCCGCCTCGTTCGTCCCCGCCCGGCGCGCCACCCGCGTCGACCCGATGATCGCGCTGCGCGCCGAGTAGCCCGGCCCGGAACTTGCCCCGTCAGGCAAGTAGCTTGAAGAGATACTCCGGCAGAAGCAGCCCCAGCGCAAACCCGTACAGGTAGTCGAACCACACGATGCGCAGCAGGTTGCTCGCGTAGATCGCGATCACCAGGGGGAAGGACAGCAGCACCAGGGGTCTCATGCTCCTGGCCTGCTGCCGCGCCAGCCGCCAGACGTTCTTCGCGTCGTGCGTCGACGGGAAGGCGTGCATGCCGATCGAGATTCCCAGCCAGAGAAGCGCGTACGACAGCGGATCGGAGCGGCCGAAGATCCGCACCGGCACGAAGGCGGGAAAGCAGAAGACCACGCACAGGATCGAGTTGACGATCAGCGGCCCGACGGAAACCAGAAAGGCGCTGGTGAAGTCCTCCGTCTCCTCGTGGATGACGTACCCGGCCGGGTTCCCCACCCGAAAGAAGCAGACGTCGAGGACCGCGAGCCCCCGCAGCCGGCAGAAGAGCATGTGCGCCGCCTCGTGGACGATGACGCCGGGGAAGGTGGCGATCGAGATGAGCCAGCCGGGGATGAAGAACATCCTCTACCCTCCGCCGCCCGGGCCTGGGGCGTTCGAGCCGGATCCGTCCGGGTTCCGTCCCTTTGGAAAGCGTCGCAGGTACTCCGATCGCGAGATGATCTCGCGTGACTCGAGCCGGTAACGGATCCGATCGAGGTATTCCGCGAACTCCGGCCCCTCGGCCCCCTTCATCCCGGAAGCGGTCTCGATTTGACGCTCGGCCAGAGTCCTGTGTCCCTCGTCTCCGGTGGCCGCGTACTTGCAGGCGTGCGCCGAGGCGACGCCAAGGGCAATGATTGGATCGTCCGGCTGCCGCTTCGCCATGGTCTGCTCGTTCGCGAGGAACCGGTCGTAGTCCTTCTGGTCGTAAGCCAGGCCGGACTCGGCATGCAGGAGGGCCAGGGCGATCTGGGTGTCGTCGGGCCTGATCGCCAGCGCCTCCTTCAGGAGGGGGATCGCCTCCCCGGGGTGCTCCTGGTTGACGAGAAGCATCGCGTGAAAATACCGGGCTAGGGCGCGCAGCTCCGGCTCCTCGGGCACCCGCTCCGCCGCCGCGTCGAACAGGGATACCGCCCCTTCCAGGTTCTGGCTCTCCAGCGCGCGAAAGGCGCGCGTCATCTCGACATGGGCGATGAAGTATTTCTGGTTGTAAAGGAAAGCCAGGACCGCCAGGAGAAGAAGCGCGGCGAGCGAGCCCTTGATCCACGCGGGGAAGGGACGCTCCCGGAAGAACCGCGCGCAGGCGTCGCAGACCGGCAACCCGGCGATCCGCGGCAGCGCCACGCTTCCGTAGTCCGTGCCGCATCGGAAGCAGGCGTTGACGGGTGGCGCGTCACCCTGCCGGGGGGCGTCGCTGGCGTCGTCCATGGGGAGAATCTAAGGCTTCCGGCAGGTGCGTTCAAGGGGCGCTCCGCTTCTGCCGTTTCACCTGGAGAGCCGGGCAGGAGAAACTGCGGTCGCCGCAAGCGCCTCCGGCATAGAATCTGCCGGCGCATCGCACGTTCCCGGGAGGCACATCGGATGGCTCAGAGGCGTTACGACGCCGTCGTCATCGGCGGCGGGCACAACGGGCTGGTTGCGGCCGCCTACCTCGCCAAGTACGGAAAGAAGGTCGTCGTCCTCGAGGCGAGGCACAAGACCGGCGGCGCGGCGGACACGTCGCAGCCCTGGCCCGAGGCCCCCGAGTTCAAGGTGACGACGCTGTCGTACACCATGAGCCTGATGCCGCCGTACATCGTCAACGACCTCGGGCTGAGGAAGCACGGCTACAAGATCAACCCGCTCGGCATGGGTTACCTGCCGCACCCCGACGGCCGCTCGATCATCGACAGCGGCACCAATCCGGCGACCTACGCCTCGTACGGCCAGTTCTCCAGGAAGGACGGCGAGCGGATCGGCCCCTATTACGAATGGATCGGGCGCATCGCGTCGATCATGCACCCGATGCTCGACCAGACGCCCCCGCACCTGGGCTCGCTGAAGATCAAGGACATCAAGGACGTGGCCCAGCTGGCCTGGTCCCTCAAGAAGCGCGGCGCGATCGACGAGCGGACCGTCGCCGACATCACGCGGCTGTTCACCATGAGCTGTGCCGACCTGCTCGATCGCTGGTTCGAGAGCCCCGTCGTCAAGGGGATGCTGTCGATCAATGGCATCATCGGGACGTGGGCCGGGCCGTTCGCTCCCGGCACCGCCTACGTCCTGATGCACCACTCGACCGGCCAGGAGACCGAGGGGCAGGTGGCCTCGTGGGGGATGCCGGAAGGGGGGATGGGGGCGGTGGCCGACGCCATCCGGCGCGCGGCGGAAGGGTTCGGCGCCGAGGTCCGGGTCAACGCTCCCGTTGAGAAGATCCTGATCAAGGAAGGACGGGTCACCGGTGTGGTGATCCAGGGGGGCGAAGAGTTCGCCACATCGCTCGCGGTGACGACGTGCCACCCGCAGATCACCTTCCTGCGGCAGATCGAGAGGAAGGATCTGCCGGAGGATTTCGTGTCCGACATCGAGAACTGGCGGTCGCGCTCGGGGACGGTCAAGATCAACCTGGCCCTGGCGGAGCTGCCGGAGTTCACCGCCAATCCCGGCTTCAACCCGGACGTGCACGGCGGCGCGATCTCCATCCTCGACGACATCGACTATCTCGAGCGCGCCTTCCAGGACGCACGTTCCGGCAGGCCCGCGGCGCGCCCGTTCTCGGACTGCGAGATCCCGACGGTGTTCGACAAGACCCTCGCGCCCCCGGGCCGGCACATCATGTCGATGTTCACGCAGTGGGTGCCGGAGACCTGGAGCAAGGAGCCGCACCGCGCCGAGCTGGAGGCCTACGCCGACCGGCTGATCGACCGTTTCGACCGGGTGGCGCCGAACTTCAAGGGCTCGATCCTGCACCGGCAGATCATCGGACCGTACGACATGGAGCACGACTATCACATCCTCGGCGGGAACATCTTCCACGGCGAGCTGACCGTGGATCAACTTTTCCACATGCGCCCCGCCGTCGGCTACGCCGACTACCGCACCCCGATCCGGGGCCTGTACCAGGCCTCCTCGGCCACGCACGCCGGCGGCGGGGTCAACGGCCTGCCCGCCCACCACGCCGTGCGCGAGATGCGCAGGGACGGCGCGCTCAGGGCCTGACGACCCGGGGCATCGCGTCCGGCCGCTTCACATCGGGCGCGTGGTCCGTCGATAGTCGCGCGGGCTTTTGCCGAACTCGGTGCGGAAGGCGTGGTTGAAGTTCGAGACATCGCCGAAGCCCGAGTCGAACGCGACGTCGGCGATGCGTCCCGGCCCCACCGCGAGCTGCATCGCGGCGGCCCGCAACCGCAGCCGCCTCACGTACTGGTGAGGCGTCACGCCGGTCAGGTGCCGGAAGGTCCTCAGAAAGTGGTACGGGCTCAGCCGCGCCTCCCGCGCCAACGCCGGGAGGGACAGGCGGTCGCCGGGATCGCGGTCGATCCTCCGCACGGCCCGAGTCACGCGGGCTGTCGCGGCGGGGGACACCGCGGCCGATCCCGGCGCGAGACCGCTCGCGAGCCGCAGGGCCCGCGCGGCCATCTGGAGGCTCAGCTCCTCCCAGGAGACGCAGGCCGATCCCGCCAGCCCGGCCAGGGCCCGCGCGACCACGGACGACATCGGGCGCAAAGGCGGCAGCCGGAGAGGCTGAAAGAATTCCCGGCCACCGGAAGCGGTCCGGGACCGCGCCCCGCCGGCGTCCGCGGCGAGGTCCTCGAAGTAGTCCGGCTCGTAGTGGAACGACAGGCAACGGTCCCCCCGGCCGTGCTCGTGACCGCACTCGAACGTCTGGCCGGCGTTCCCCAGCATCAGCGAGCCGGGGGTCATCAGCTCGCGCCCCGCCGCCGACCGGTATTGAAAGGTCCCCGCGGTCACGAGAACGACGGCGACAGTCTCGTGCCGCTCCTCGAAGGGGCGATCGCCGGGGCCGGAGGTGCAGAGGACGTCTCCCACCTTCCAGCCGTCGCCGGCGGCGAGCCACCGCATCGTCGTCCCCCCGGCGGTCCCTTCGAGCGCCCGGCGGGCCAGTGCCTTCTCCAATTCGACCGCAATTTTCGCCAAGATCCAGGTCCTCCGGCTGCCGTATAACCCTTACAGCATACCGGATTCAAGAGGAGGAGCCACGATGTACGACCACGTTTCGCTGAAGGTGAAGGACGGCGCCAGGAGCCGGAAGTTCTTCCAGCGGGCTCTCGCGCCCCTGGGGTACAAGGTCATCGACGAGTCGGACGGGGGGGCGGGGTTCGCCGCGGACGACAAGTCGGCGCTGTGGATCTCGCAGGGGCAGCCGCACGAGCCCGCGCTCCACGTCGCGTTCACGGCCGCCGACAGGGCGGGGGTCGACGCCTTCCACAAGGCGGCCCTGGACGCGGGGGGCCGGGACAACGGCCGCCCCGGCATCCGCGAGAGCTACGGGCCGACGTACTACGCCGCCTTCGTCCTGGACCCGGACGGCAACAACATCGAGGCGGTCTGCCAGAAGGCGCGCTGAACCGTCCCGATCGGGGTCCGACTCACGTGGAGGAGGTGCGCGCCGTCGCGGGCGCGCACCTCCTGTCCTCTGCGCCGGGCTACGTCCCCTCGGCGAGGACCGCATCGATCCGGCGCGACAGCTCGGCCTCCGAGAGACGCGTCGGGGCGTAGAGCCTCACGACCCCCCGCCGGTCGACCAGGACGAACGTCGGCGTGGCCGAGGCGCCGTACCGGACCATCGTCTCCGTGTCGATGATCGTCGGGACGCCGGCGAGCCCGGCATAGTTCTCCTTCCAGACTCTCTCGACTTCGGTCTTCTCCTCCGCGGGGGTCGCGGGCTTCTCCCCGACGGACCCATAGAAGCGCGTGACGGTGATGAGCTTGAGCCCCTTCGGACGGTACGTCTCCCAGACGCGCGCCAGCGAGGCCGACTGCGCCTTGCAGTCGCCGCACCAGAAGGCCCAGAAGAACAGGAGGACCGGCTTCCCGCGCAGCGAGTCCAGGGCGGGGGGCGCGGCGCCGACGAACTCGGAGGCCGCGAGCGGCGGAGGGGGCTGTCCTTCCATCGCCAGGAGGTTCACGTTCTTGTAGATGCGCGAGCGGAGGGCGGGCGCCTTGGCCCGCGACAGGGAGTCCTGCAGGAATCGAAGGGCCGGCCCGCGTCCCTCGCGACCCGCCAGGAGCCGTCCCTCGACCTCGATGGCCGCCCCGAGCGGGACGAGCAGCTCCTGCGTCTCGTCGGGGATCTGCCGGCGCAGCTCGCCGACGAGCTCGCGCGCCAGGTCGTCGCGGCCGAGCATCTGGGCGCCGCGGGCGAGCCATCCGACGGCGTCGAGATACTCGGCATCCACGCCGGTGGCCTTCTTGTAGTCCTCGACCGCGGCCATGCCGCTGGCCACGTCGCCCGCCGAGAGCTTGTTGCGAACACCGCGGACGAGGTCGGCGCCGCGGGCGGCAGGGACCATGAGGGTGCTCAACGCGAGGGCGCATGCCATCTTCCTGATCACGGGGATCCTCCTGCGAATGGGCCGCGTGCACGCACGGCCCAGGACAAGATTCTAGGTTCAGGACGGCCGGTTCCGTCAACCGGCGCGCGTGGCGGGCGCCGGCGCCCTGTGCTATCCTTCCGTCGGCTTCGGCTCTCCGGAGGGCATTCTTGAAAGCGCGTGTCTACGTCACCCTGAAGCGGGGAGTCCTCGATCCCCAGGGCAAGACGGTCTGCTCGTCACTCCACCAGCTTGGCTACCGCGAAGTGACCGACGTGCGCGTCGGCAAGTGCATGGAGGTGACCCTGGGGGGCCTCCCGCGCCGTGAGGCCGAGCTGCGCCTCAAGTCCATGTGCGAGAAGCTCCTCGCGAACACGGTCATCGAGGACTACCGCTTCGAAATCTATGAGGAGTGAGGGGAACCGGTGAAGTTCGGGATCGTCGTCTTCCCCGGCTCCAATTGCGACCACGATGTCTATCACGTGGCCAAGCACGTCCTCGGCCACGAGGCGGCGTTCCTGTGGCACAAGGACACCGCCTTCCACGGCATCGACTGCGTGGTCCTTCCAGGCGGGTTCGCGCACGGCGACTACCT
>DATNEZ010000217.1:0-5144 GCA_035606645.1 Binatia bacterium | reverse complement strand
GCTGCTGAACTGGCGCGACCTGAAGCTGGAGTTGCTGAACGCCGATCGGACCACGTAGAAGTCGCGGTAGTCCGTCGCGAAGACGCTCCAGTTCCAGCGGTGCTTGAGGTTCAGGTAGACGAAATTGAAATTGGAGAACGTGGAGACCGACTGGAAATCGAAGAACATCCGGTGGTCGCCCAGAAGGTCGGACAGGATGATCTGCGCGTTGCTCAGGACCGTGCCGTCGTCCGCGACGCCGACCAGGACCGAGGGGGCGCTCTCGACGTGGAAGCGCAGCTTCTCGTGCTTCTTTTTCTTGTCGTCGTCGAGCGTCAGCTGCAGGGGGGCCTGGAACGGCTGGAGCTCGGCCGGCTCGCGCGCCTGATCGGCGGGACGCTCGATCGCCTCCGGCTCGCCGGGGGAGGTGCGGAACAGGCGGAACCGCCCGCCGCCGTAATAGGTGTAGGCCAGGGAGGTCTTGCCGTTCTCATCGGGGAGCTCGAGCGGCGTGAAGACGCCCCCCAGGATGTCCGTCTGCCGCCTGATCTCGCCGGTGTCGAGGGCGAGCACGTGCAGGTTGAAGATGCCGCCGTAGGCGTCCGAGGAGTACCAGACCCGCTTGCCGTCCTTCGAGAACGACGGCTGGATGTCGCTGCTGTCGCCGAAGGTCAGCTGGACCTTGCGGGACGGATCGGCGACGTCGACGAGGAAGATCTTCTCGGAGGAGTTGATGCGCCGGTTGTACAGGATCTGGGTCCCGTCCGGGCTCCAGGCCGGGTTGCCGTCGTAGAACTCGTCCTGCGTCAGGTTCCGCGTCTCGCCGCTGCCCAGATCGAACGTGAACAGGTCGACCTGCCCCGCCTGGTTCCCCTCGAAGGCGATCTTCTTCCCGTCCGGGCTCCAGGCGGGGGACAGCTCGTCGTCCACCTGGGGGATGCTGACCATCCGGTCGAGGTCGCCGTGCACCGCGTCGTAGATCATCAGGGCCCGCTCGTCCTCGCGGCGGGCGAAGAACGCCACGCGGTCCCCCTCGGGCGACCAGGTCAGGTCCTTCTTCCCCTGGAAGGCGCCGTACACCGGGTACTCGAACTTGTTGGTGAACCCCTTCGTGAGGTTGCGGAAGATCTTGCCGTCCTTGGCCGAGATGATGACGACGTCGAGGTCCTCGTAGCGGGTCGTCATCGCGGCGATCAGCTCGCCCGACGGCGACAGCGCCGGCGAGAAGGTGACGTGGTTCTCCTCGTAGTCGGGCCGCTTCTCCTTCGGGGCGATCTCCTTGCCGTAGTCCTCCGCTTCCTTCTTGTCCAGGAGCGCCGGCAGGTAGCGCTTCTGGAGGAATTTCTTGAATTGCCGGTCGAACTCGTCGGCCTCCACGCCGAAGGCGTCCTTGATCGGCTTGGCGACGTTGTTGGCCAGGAGGCTCTTGCGGAACTCCCACAGGAAGTTGCGGATCCCTTCCGAGCCGTAGTTCTCCTCGATGAAGTCGAAGGCCGCCTGGCCGTACCGGTAGGTCAGGAAGTTGAGCACCTGCACGCGGTGGATCGGCGGGATGAGGCCGTTGACCACGGCGTCCCGGATGATCATCTTGTCGAAGTTGTCCTCGTCCTGCCCGAGGTGGCTCGCGAGGCCTTCCATGATCCACGAGGGGACGTTGGAGCGGAACGCCCGCGACAGCGACTCCTGGTACAGGATGCTGAACTCGAAGACGTGCGTCAGCTCGTGGCCGATCAGCGTGTACTTCTTGTCGGGCGGCAGGTCCATGGGCAGGACCATGCGGTTCTCGATCGGCTCGGCGAAGGCGCCGACGAACTCGGGGATGAAGTCGAGGGTCACGTTCGTCTGCTCGAACTCGACGTGCGTCTTGTAGTAGATGAGCGGGATGCGGAACTTGATCTCGTGGTCCAGGATCTGCGACAGCCGCATGTACTGGCTCTCGGCGTCGCTCACCACCTGCTGCAGGAGGGGCTCCTCCTCGGGGTAGTAGTAGACGTCGAAGTGCGGCGACCGGTAGATGTGCCAGTCGAACCGCTGGTAGGCGATCTTGTTCTTGCCGAAGGCGAACGCGGGCGCGGGGACCGCCGCGGCGATCAGCAGGAGCGCGGCGAGGACGAACGCGATTCTGCGACTCACGCGAAACCTCCGAGGCCCGGAACGAACGCCCGGGCCGTCGACACACTCCTAGTCCGTGAAGATGAACCGCTGCGCCGACTTCGCCCCGGGGACGAGGATCCCCAGGAAATCGTCCTCGAACTGCTCGAACAGCGTGTACAGGACGCTCAGCCGATCCGTGCCGTGCCCGGTCATGGTGTTCTCGCCGGTGAACTGGTCCTCGTACAGCAGGCGCCCCGTCACCCCGTCCATGAAGAAGAGGTGCAGGCCCAGGGTGAATCCTTCGCGGTCGACGAACCGCGAGCGCCTCACCCGCTGCCCGGTGACCGGCGAGATCTCATCGACGGTCTGGAAGCCGGACCGGTCCTGCGACTCGTACGACACCTTCCCCGCGATCAGCATGTCCGCCCCGTGGGTCTCGGCCAGCCGCCTCCAGAAGCCGCTGTTCGCCAGGAGGTCCCTGAGCGGCTGCTCCGGCAGCGGCGGCGGGTCGGTCTCCAGGACATCGAGGCGCGTCTTCTTGCGCATCGAGCGCCGGACCAGCGAGACGGTCTCCTTGTTCAGGTCGACCCCCGAGAGCTCCTGGTCCACGATGAACCGCGTCACCAGTATCTTACGAATCCGGCTCATGTCGATGCGGGCCGGCATCGGAGCGCTGATGGTAACCCGCACCACGCCGGCCCAGCCCGCCGCCGGCCAGGCGCACCCGGCGGCGAACAGGACCGCGACAGGCAGAAGTCGTCGGGGGAGCCGCATCATGGCGTGCCCGAAGGAGCCGGGGACGGCGTGGCCGCCGGCTCCTCCCCCGGGCAGGTCTTGATCGTCTTGCAGAGGGCCCGGAACGATTCGAAATTGCCGCGGATCTCCTTGCTGTCCGGGTCGAGACGCCGGGCCTCCTCGTACTCCGTGCGGGCGCGGTCGTACTGCCCGAGGCTCTCATACGCCACCGCCAGGTTGTTGTGCAGTCGCGGGTTGGAGGGATCCGACTTGAGGACGCGCTCCCAGCGGAACATCGCCTCCCGCCACAGTCCGCGCTCCGCGGCCTCGGACCCGAAGCGCATCTCGTCCTTCGAGGCTTCGCGCCGGCCGGATCCCAGGGCCAGGAACGCAATTGTGATCAGGCAGGCAACCCGCAGGAGCTTCGATCCCATCGTCGCGCACCGGGCCTTCCATCCGGCTGCCGGCCCGGGTTGGACCGAGCGATCGGGACATGGCAGGGCCTTGGAGTATAGAACACTGATCGGCAGATTTTCAACGCGCATCAGGGTTGACAACCCACGGGCCGTCAATAGATTATGAACCGATGAGCCGCATCAGCAAGGACTGCTTCGGAACCGTCATCGCCAGCCTGAAGAAGATGAAGGAGTGCGTCCGCTGCGAGCTCCTGTCGGAGTGCCGGGCGATCAACTGGCAGGCCCAGGCCGAAGCCGAAGACACCCCCGTCGTCGTCCGTCGATCCCCGAAAAGCGGTGACAGCTCGAATACCACGCCGGCCTGACTCGTCGCGTTCAGGCCTCGCGGGACTCGATCAGGAATAGAAGCGCGGGCGCGCTCCGATCGAGCGCATCGCGCAGCGCCTCCCGGCGGCCCCCCGGGAGGCTGAAGCAGGCGATCCAGACCAGCCCGGCCAGCATGACCACCACACCGAGATCGTGGGTGAGGTTCGCGACCGTGCGGACGCTGTCCTCGCCGAGCAGCCCGAAGCGGTAGAAGAGCTCGTTCCAGTCGTGGTCGCCGCCGCCGACGAGAGGCAGGGCCAGGTCGCGGGCGTCGCGCATGTAGACCGAAATGTTGATGAAGTTCTCGCCGAGCCACCAGGCGCAGAAGGCGGCCCCGAGGGGGCGCGTCGGGGGGCGCAGCAGGAAATAGCCGGCGAGCAGGACGGGAACGGCGAGCTGGCCCAGCGTCCCGCCGAGGTAATGCATCGTGGAGCCCAGCGGAATCAGGAAGAGGTGGCCGGCCTCGTGAAATGCCAGGTTGACGAAGTCGAGGAAACAGCTCGTCCAGGCGCCGCTCGCCAGCCGCGCCGTCCAGAAGCCGAGGACGGCCAGGAGCGAGAGGGCGGGCCAGGATGCGCCGCCGCGGACGGCCGGGGCGGCGGCCGCCGTCCCGCCGTTCACGGCTTCTTCACCGGCGGCGTGGCGAAGCAGGCCCGGCGCGCCTGGACGACGTGCTCGGGAACGCGGGAGCGCAGCTCGATCGATCGCCGGCCCTCCCGCTCCGCATTGCCGGGCGCGTAGGTGATCAGATACTGGTGCTGCAGGGACTCGGACATCCTCCGGCAGGCCGACTCGACGTCGGCGGCCGATTCGACGACGAGGTACTCTCCGCCGCTCTCCTCCGCCACGCTCTGCAGGGACTTGAACGCGGCACCCTCCGCCCGTCCCGCGACGACGACGAACAGCGTCGCTCCCGTCTTCCTGAACGACTCGATCGCCTCCGGGAGGGTCGCGGGGGGAGCGGCCTGCATGGTGGCGGCCGACGCGGGGGCGGACGGGGCGGCGGTTTCCCTGGCCGGCGGCGGCGTGTCTTCGGGCGCCGGCGGGCCGATGAGCGGCGTGTCCCCCGCCAGAAGCAGGAAGAGGATCCGGCCGCGCGGCCGCGCCAGGAGTCCCCGCGTGGCCGTGGCGAGCACCGAGGTCAGAGACGCGCCGCGCCGATCCGACGTGCTCCCCATCCCCGCGAGCCAGGATTCGAGACGGAGGCGGTCGTAGGAGAACTCGAGCGCCGCCTCGGCCGGTCCCTGCGGTCCTCCTGGACCGGACACGGCGCCCGCCGGTCGTCCGATGCCGGCGATCTGGATCGACGGCCGCGGCCGCGGCCGGGCGTCCGATCCGGCGGCGGTCAGGCTGCCGACTTCGAGCAGGGCGAGCGAGTCGAACGACAGCAGCGAGTCCGCCAGTCCGAGCGCGCCTCGCCGCAGGGCGTCGCGTGCCTCCTCGGTGGCGTCCGCGTCGACCCCCACGACGATCGACTGCGGAATCGGCTCGTTGTCGAAATGCAGGATCGGTGTCGGGTGGCCGTTCTCCAGGAGGACGAAGTCCCCCACGGAG
>DATNEZ010000200.1:0-2002 GCA_035606645.1 Binatia bacterium | reverse complement strand
CGGCATCATACGGATGAAATCAGCGTGAGAGGCGGATCGTGACCTTCAGGTTGAGGCGCACCGTCCTCCCTTCGACCGTCGCCTGCACCGGCACGTCGATGGTGCGCTCCTGCCCGGGAACGAGGACGCCGACGTGGATGGCGGAGCCCTCCGCGGGAGCCGGCGCGGGGTCCCACCCTTCGTCGAGATCGATCGGCTCGTCGAGGTCGAGGGGCTCCTCGGCGAGGGACGGCTCTCCCACGACGCGCAGGGGGGAGGAAGACCGGGGGGCCGGCCGGCCCGCGCGCGCGGCCACGGGCATCGGCTCCTCCTCCAGCTCCTGAAGCAGGTCCGAACCCAGGTCCACCGAATCCCCGTCCGACGGCGCCAGCTCGGGCAGGTCGATGTCCTCGACCAGCTCGAGCACGTCCTCAGCGGGGGGCGCGACCGCGCGCGGCGCAACCGGGGGAGCGCCCGGGCGGACCGGGCGCGGGGGGCGAATCGGCGGCGGAGCGGGGGCCGGCTCGTCGGTCTGGAGGCTCTCCAGCGCCAGCTCGTCCTCGGGCTCCGGCTGTGGCGGCCTGGCCGCCGGACGCGGAGCCGCCGCCGGCCGTGCGGGCGGCGCCACCGGCCTCGGACCCGGGGGCGGCTGCCGCGCGGGCTGCGCGGCGACGGCGGCCTCGGACGAAGCCACCTCCCCGCCCCCGCGGGACGACGCCTCCGCCTCCGGAGCGGCGCCTGCGCCGTCGAGCTTGTACTTGGTCGCCAGGTTGTTGAGCACCAGCTTGGTGATCGCCTTCAGCGTGTCCTCCACGCCAATCCCGGTCGTGGCCACTGCCTCGTAGAACGGCGCGTTGTGGCGGTTGATCTGGGTGTTCATCTCCTCGATCGACGCCAGGTGGGGCAGGTCGCGCTTGTTGAACTGCATGACCACCGGGGTCTCCTCGATCCGCAGTCCCATCTCGCGCAGGTTGTCCTCGAGGTTCTTGTAGCTCTCGACGTTCGCCTCCACCATCTTGGCCTGCGAATCGGCCACGAAGACGACGCCGTCCGCGCCCTTCAGGACCAGCTTCCTCGTCGAGTTGTAGAACACCTGCCCCGGCACGGTGTAGAGCTGGACGCGCGTCTTCATGCCGCGGATCTTGCCGAGCTCGATCGGCAGGAAATCGAAGAACAGCGTCCGATCGGTCTTGGTCGCCAGGGACAGCATCTTCCCCTTCTTGACGTTGTCGGGAAGGGATTCGTAGATGAACTGGAGGTTGGTCGTCTTCCCGCAAAGCCCCGGCCCGTAGTAGACGATCTTGGCCGTCAGCTCGCGGGTCGAATAGTTGAAGAGGACCATTCAATCTCCGCTGGGCGGGCGAATATAGCACCCGCTCCGGGGGGAGTCAACGAACGGCGCCGCGGCGCCGGAAGCTGATCACCAGGGGTGAACGGAGCAGGCCGAGCCTCGCGCGCAGCCGGCCCGCCATGAAGCGGCGGTACGGCTCGGGGACCCGCCGCCCGTTGCCGAACACGAGGAACCGCGGAGGCGATCCGCCCACCTGCGTCATGTAGTAGAACTTCACCTCCCTCCCGCGGTCGGCGGGGGGCTGCTTCTCGCTGGTGATCTCCTGGAGCGCGCGGTTGAGATCGGCGGTTGTGAAGCGCCGCTGGCTCTCCTCCCGGATTCCGTGGAGCGCGGAGAGAAGATCCTCGATCCCCTCGCCCGTCAGCGCCGACACGGGGACGATCGGGACGTGCGCCGAGAAGCCCAGCGCCGCCCCGATATCCCGCAGGCGCTCCTTCAGCCGGCCCGGCTTGCCGCGCACCAGGTCGATCTTGTTGGCGGCCACGAGGGCCGGGACGTGCTGCTGGGCGATGAGGCCGACTATGGAGAGATCCTGGTGCCCGATCTCCACGCTGGCGTCCACCATGGCGACGGCGAGCTCCGCCTCCTCGAGGGCCCGGTGCGCCTTCAGGACGCTCACCCATTCGATCTCCTCGCCGCGGCGGGCGCGACGCCTGATCCCCGCGGTGTCGA
>DATNEZ010000198.1:0-3832 GCA_035606645.1 Binatia bacterium | reverse complement strand
TCTCCTCAGGCTGCAATGCGTGATTCATCCTGTCTCCGGCGCCGCCACGGGTAGGCCGGCTCGAAGCGCGGTAGAATGACCGTTCCGGAGACGCACATCGATGCCCCGCACGCTGTTCGACACGATCTGGGACGCCCACCTGGTGCGCCCCGAAAGCGACGACACGCCGGCCGTCCTGTACGTCGACCTGCACCTGGTCCACGAGGTGACCTCGCCCCAGGCGTTCGCGATGCTGCGCGAGCGCGGGCGCAAGGTCCGGCGGCCGGAGCGCACGGTCGCGACGATGGATCACTCGACGCCGACCACGCCGCGCGGCGCGGACGGGCGCATCCCGGTGACCGATCCCGAGGCGGCGGCGCAGATCGCCCAGCTCGAGACGAACTGCCGGGACTTCGGCATTCCGCTTTTCGCCCTCGGGAGCGAGCGGCAGGGGATCGTGCACGTCATCGGGCCGGAGCTGGGGCTGACCCAGCCGGGGATGACGATCGTCTGCGGCGACAGCCACACCTCGACGCACGGCGCCTTCGGCGCGCTGGCCTTCGGCATCGGCACGACCGAGGTGGCGCACGTCCTGATGACCCAGTGCCTGCTGCAGACCCGGCCATCGACGCTCTTGATCCGCGCCGAGGGGCGGCTTCACCCGGGGGTGACGGCGAAGGACCTCATCCTGGGGATCATCGCGAAGATCGGCGTCGGGGGCGGG
Source organism: Binatia bacterium (assembly GCA_035606645.1). Taxonomy (GTDB): domain Bacteria; phylum Acidobacteriota; class Polarisedimenticolia; order Gp22-AA2; family Gp22-AA2; genus Gp22-AA3. The sequence goes on along the minus strand of DATNEZ010000198.1, from coordinate 3,129 downwards.
ACGGGGCACGTGATCGAATACGCCGGGCCGGCGATCCGGGCGCTGTCGATGGAAGAGCGGATGACGGTCTGCAACATGTCGATCGAAGCGGGGGCGCGCGCCGGCATGATCGCCCCCGACGACACGACGTTCGAGTACCTGGCCGGCCGGCCGCACGCCCCGCAGGGGAAGGCGTGGGAGCGGGCCCTGGCGGACTGGAAGAGCCTGGCGACGGACGACGGGGCGGCGCACGATCGCGCGGTCACGATCGATGCGTCGCGGCTCGAGCCGATGATCACCTACGGCACGAATCCCGGCATGGCGGTGCCGATTCGCGGCGAGGTGCCGCCGTCGGACGGAGAGGCGTCGATGGAGAGGGCGCTCGGCTACATGGGGCTCCACCCGGGGCAGCGCCTTCTGGGGCATCGCATCGACGTCGTGTTCATCGGCTCGTGCACCAACGCCCGGCTGAGCGACCTGCGCCAGGCGGCCTCCGTGTTGCGCGGCCGGAAGGTCGCCGCCAACGTGCGGCTCCTCGTCGTGCCGGGCTCTCAGTCCGTCAAGCAGCAGGCCGAGGCGGAGGGGCTGGATCGCGTGTTCCGGGAGGCGGGCGGGGAATGGCGCGAGGCCGGCTGCTCAATGTGCATCGCCATGAACGGCGATCAGATCCTTCCCGGGCAGTACGCCGTGAGCACCAGCAACCGCAACTTCGAGGGGCGGCAGGGGAAGGGCGGCCGGACCTTCCTGGCGAGTCCCCTCACCGCCGCGGCCAGCGCGGTGGCCGGCACAATCGCCGACGCGCGGGAGCTGGTCGAATGATCCGCACCATCACGTCGACCTACGTCGTCCTGCCGATCGACAACATCGACACGGACATCATCATCCCGGCGCGCTTCCTGAAGGTCACCGGGAAAGCGGGCCTGGGCCGGCACCTGTTCGCCAACTGGCGCTACGCCGAGGACGGCTCGCCCCGCCCCGAGTTCGTGATCAACCGGCCGGAGGCCGCCGCGGCGCGCGTCCTCGTGGCGGGAGACAACTTCGGCTGCGGCTCGTCGCGCGAGCACGCCCCCTGGGCCCTGGCCGATTTCGGGTTCCGCGCGGTGGTCAGCACGTCGTTCGCGTCGATCTTCCGGAACAACTGCCTGAAGAACGGGATCCTGCCGATCGCCGTCGAGCCGGCCTTCCACAGGAAGATGGTGGCGGCGGCGGGGGCCCCCGCGGCCGCCGGACCGCCTCCCACGGTGACCATCGACCTCGAGACCCGCACGATCAGCCTCGCGGACGGAACGAGCGCGACCTTCCCGATCGAGCCGTTCCCGCGCTACTGCCTGCTCAACGGCCTCGACGAGCTGAGCTTCCTCCTGCAGCAGGAGGAGGCGATCGAGGCCTACGAAAGGCGTGCGGGAGGGGGCTGAGAAAGCCCTGGCTCAGCGGGCCCGGCGCATGCCGGACTCGCGCCTGCCGGACTTCGGGAGATCGGGGTAATGGCGGGCCAGGACTTCGGTTTCGACCGCGTCCCCCGCCAGCGCCGGCGAAAAATAGTGGCCCTGGCCCAGGGTGCAGCGCATGCGTCGAAGCTCCTTGAGCTGCGCCTCAGTTTCAATCCCCTCGGCGATGGCCTCGTGGCCGAGCGCCCGGGCCAGCCCGACGATCGTCGCCACGATTTCCCGCGCCTTGTCCGTCTCGCACATCCGGCTGACGAAGACCTGATCAATCTTGAGCAGATCGACAGGGAGGTTCTGCAGGGCGGCCAGGGAGGAGTACCCCGTCCCGAAGTCGTCGATCGCCACTTTGAAGCCCCGTCTCTTGAGACGCAGGAGCACCTGGGTCACCTGCTTGGGGTGCTCGATGAGGGTGTTCTCGGTGATCTCGAAATGGAGAAGGTTCGGGTCCAGGCCCGCCTCCGCGACCAGCGCGGTGATTTCCTCCTCGAGGGCCGGACTGTAGATCTGCCTGAGCGACAGGTTCGTCGCCAGCGTCAGTCCGCGAAAGCGCGCGTCGAGGTCCTGCCAATGCCGCAGCCTGCGACAGGCCTCGGTGAACATCCAGTTCCCGAGCGGCAGGATGAGGCCGGTCTCCTCGGCCAGGGGGATGAACTTCGCCGGGGGGATCAGCCCTCTCTCGGGGTGGCGCCACCGCAGCAGGGCCTCGAAACCGGTCAGCCGATCGGTGGCGAGCTCGATGATCGACTGATAGACGACGTGGAACTCCTCGCGCTCCATGGCCAGGTGGAGGTCGGTCTCCAGCCGGAGCTGCTCCTGCGCCCGCGCCAGCATCTTTTCGTCGAAGATCTCGAACCGCGCCCGGCCGTGTGCCTTGGCCCGGTACATGGCCGTATCGGCGTCCCGGAGCAGGTCCTCGGGACGCTCGTACTCTCCCGGGCCGAGGACGATCCCCGTGCTCAGCGTCACGTAGAGCTCGCGCCCTTCGATCTTCACGGGCTTCTTGAATTCCTGCTCGAGCTCGCGGACCGCCTCCGTGGCCTCGCGGAGCGACCCGACGTCCTGCAGAAGCACGGTGAATTCGTCGCCGCCCATCCGGGCGACCGTCCAGTCCCTGCTGTCGTGGCCGAGGGGCCCCCGATCTTCGTCGTCCCCCTGGGAGCCTATGACACGCTCGATGCACGCCCGGAAGCGGGCAGCGACCTCCTGGAGCACGCGATCGCCCACCAGGTGTCCCAGGCTGTCGTTGATGTTCTTGAACCGATCGATGTCCACGAAAATAATCGCCAGGCTCTCGGCCCTCCGGCGCTTGCGGGCCCGGCTGAAGGAGTGCGACAGGCGGTCGAAGAACAGCGTGCGGTTCGGCAGGTCGGTCAGGGGGTCGTGGAGGGCCAGGTGGGTCAGCTGCTCCTCCATCTTCTTCCGTTCGTCCACGTCGGTCTGGGAGCCTGCGAAGCGGAAGGGCTTGTCGGTTGCATCGTCGTGGAGGGCGATGCCGCGCGAGAGCATCCAGCGGTACGAACCGTCCGCATGACGCATGCGATACTCGGCTACGAGATGCTCCGTGCCGCGGGCCAGGTGGCTCTGGATGCGCGCCTCGAGCCCCGGACGATCGTCGGGATGGACGCGCTCGAACCACGCGGCGGGTGTGCCTTCCACACCGGTGTCGTCATGGCCCAACCCCTGCTTCCATCGCGGGGAGTAGTAA
>DATNEZ010000187.1:0-6523 GCA_035606645.1 Binatia bacterium | reverse complement strand
GGCGAGATCCGCTCCCTCGTCGCCTCGGGAGAGGCGAGCGCCGTCGAGGTGTGCCGGGACCATCTCGAGCGCGCCCGCGCCCTCGAGCCCCGGGTCAAGGCATTCCGCGCCCTTCTCGATGAGGCCGCCCTGCGGGACGCGGAGCGCGTCGACAAGGAACGGAAGGAGGGGCGCCCCGCCGGGCCGCTCGCCGGCGTGCCGATCGCCGTCAAGGACGTGCTGTGCGTCCGCGGGGCGCCCGCCACCTGCGGCTCCCGCATCCTCGAGAGCCACGTGCCGATCTACGACGCCACGTGCGTGGCGCGCCTGCGGGGCGCGGGCGCGGTCATCCTCGGCAAGACCAACATGGACGAGTTCGCCATGGGGTCCTCCACCGAGAACTCGGCCTTCGAGAAGACGGCGAACCCGTGGGCCCTGGATCGCGTGCCGGGAGGATCGAGCGGCGGATCGGCGGCGGCGGTGGCCGCGCGCGAGGTCCCGGCATCGCTCGGAACGGATACGGGGGGTTCGATCCGCCAGCCCGCCGCGCTCTGCGGCGTGCCCGGCATGAAGCCGACCTACGGCCGCGTGTCGCGCTACGGACTGGTGGCGTTCGCCTCGTCGCTGGATCAGGTCGGGCCGTTCGGACGGACGGTCGAGGACCTGGCGCGCGTCCTGCAGGTAATCGCCGGCCACGATCCCGCCGACTCGACCTCGGCGCGCGTGGACGTCCCGGACTACCTGGCGGGGCTGCGGCGCGGCGCATCGGGGCTGCGCCTCGGCGTGCCGGCCGAGTACTTCAAGGGGGGCATGGATCCGGAAGTGGACGCCTCGGTGCGCTCGGCTCTGCGCCTGGCCGAGGGCCTCGGCGCGCGCCTTCAGGAGATCTCCCTGCCGCACACGGAATACGCCATCCCGACCTACTACATCATCGCCACCGCCGAGGCGAGCAGCAACCTGGCGCGGTACGACGGCGTGCGCTACGGGCATCGCGCCCAGGGCGCTCGGCAGCTGGGCCCGATGTACGTCCGCACGCGCACCGAGGGGTTCGGCGCCGAGGTGAAGCGCCGCATCATGCTTGGCACGTACGTTTTGTCCTCCGGGTATTACGACGCCTACTACCTCAAGGGACAGCGGGTGCGGACGCTGATCCGCCGCGACTTCGAGAAGGCATTCGAGACGGTGGACGCGATCCTGACGCCGACCACCCCGACGCCGGCCTTTCGTTTCGGGGACAAGACCGACGACCCGCTGGCGATGTACCTCTCGGACATCTACACCGTGACGATCAACCTCGCGGGCCTGCCCGGCATCTCGATCCCCTGCGGGCTGACGCGCGAGCGGCTGCCGATCGGGCTGCAGGTCATCGGCCGCCGCTTCGACGAGGAGACCGTCCTGCGCCTGGCCGCGGCGCTGGAGGGGGAGCTGAAATTCCACCAGCACCGCCCGCCCCTCGACGGGACGCCATGAGGCGGCTCCGGGCGCGGTTTCCGCTTCAGGATGTCCGGCTCGCGCTGGCCGCGGCCCTCGCGGTGGCCCTCGCGGCCGCCGGGCCGGGAGCGGCGGCGGCCTCCGCTCCCGCTCCCGGAGTGAAGCCGGCGCACCGGCTCGACGAGCCCGTCGGGCGCACCGCCGGGGCCGCCGCGCCGCGTTCCGCCGATCGGGCGATCGTCCAGAACGGTCGGGACCTGGTGCTGGAGGTGACCGTGCGGCCCGGCGACACCTACGCCTCGCTCGGCGAGAGGTACCTGGCGGACCTGCGCGAGCTCCCGGCGATCCGCTCCCGCAACGGCGATCGCCTGCCTGCCGCCGGAGGGACCGTGATCGTCCCCTACGCGTCCCTGAACGACGAGCACAAGGTGAAGGCGATCCTGGATCTCTATCCGGGGGACGGCCCGCGCGACGGGGGCTGGGTCCATCGCGTCGGCGCGGGGCGCCAGCAGGCGTCGGACGAGAGCCTGTGGACCCTGTCGCTCTGGCTGACGGGCCGCGGGGAGAACTTCGGATCCCTCGCGGACCGCAACGGGATTCCGGGCCTGATCCCCTCGAGCGGCCAGGAGATCGTCGTGTCGGCCGAGATGCTCCTTGCTCCGTTCGCCCGGCTGGCCGCGGCGCACGCCTCCGGTAGCCGGTCCGCCGCGCCCGCGGACGGAGAGGACGACGATTTCACCGAGGTCCCCTCCGAAGCCGAGCCGGGGCCCGCCCCGCCCGCCACGCCCCCCCGCGGTCCGGCCACCGATCCCAGCGGGCAGCTCACCTACGGCGCAGACGGGGACGGGGCGTTCGGCGCGTACCGTCTGAAGGGCGGCGAGGCGCTCTACTCGGTCGTGATGCGGTTCACGGGACGGGTCGACGGCCAGGAGGTGAACGACCTGGCGCGCTCCATCGCCACGCGCAGCGGCATCAGGGACCTGACGGGGATCCCGATCGGCTATCGCGTGAAGATCCCGCTCGACGATCTGCTCCCCGAGTTCCTGCCCGGGCAGGACCCCCGGCGGCAGGCGTGGGAGAAGGGCCGGCAGAAGACCGACCGCTACACCAACCTGGCGCGCAGCCGGAACCTGGAAGGCGTCACGGTGATCCTGGACGCCGGGCACGGCGGCCGCGATCGCGGCGCGTCGCACAACGGCGTTTCGGAGCACGAGTACGTCTACGACGTGCTGTGCCGCATCAAGGCGCGCCTGGAGGAGGACACCGCGGCGCACGTGCTCACGACCATCAAGGACCGCAGGGAGGGGTACCGGATCCGCGACGCGGTCGTGCTGCCGCCCAGCAGGTCGGAGATTCTGCTGACCGATCCGCCGTTTCCGCTGACCGATCCGTACGCCGGCGTCAACCTGAGGTGGTACCTGACCAATTCCCACTTCCGCCGCCTGGTGGCGGAGGGAAGCGATCCCCTCAAGATCGTGTTCACGAGCCTGCACGCCGACGCCCGCCACCCCGGCCTGGGCGGAGCGATGGTCTACGTGCCGGGGGAGGAGTACCGCCGCGGACGCTACGGCTACACCGGCCCGGTGTACGCGCGCACCCGGGAGTCGCGCGAGGTCCCCTACGTGTCGTTCACCCGGGCGGAGCGGGAGCGTTCGGAGGGACTGTCGCGCCAGTTCGCCCTCGCCCTGATCAAGTCGTTCCGGCGCGAGGGCGTCTCGGTGCACCCGTTCGACCCCGTGCGCGAACGGATCGTGCGCCGGCGACGCTCGTGGGTGCCGGCGGTCCTGCGCTGCAGCGAGGTCCCGGTCGAGGTCCTGGTGGAGGTCAGCAACCTGAGCAATCTGGCCGACAGCCGGCAGATCGCGGACCCCACGTACCGTCAGCGGATCGCCGACGCCTACGTCGATGCGCTGCATCTGTACTATGGAGAATCGGCTCCCCGCCCGCCCGTCTCCCGCCTGGCCACATCCGGGGGCAACTGAGCAGGTTGCCCGGCTATGGGGCCGGCTCCTTGGGGCCGTCCACAGGCGTGTCGTCCGTGATCCCGCGCTGCCGGGCGAACTCCCGCGCCAGCTCGATCCGCCTCCCGAGGCTCGGATGGCTGAACAGGAGCGCCTCGATCCACGGATGGACGCGGTACTCCCCCAGGTCGAATCGTCCGAACTTCAGGAAGACCGACGCGGCGGCGGCCGGGTCCCCGGTCGCCTCGAGCCCGAACACGTCGGCCTGGCGTTCCTGCCTCCGGCTGAAGGTCTCGAGGGCGGGGCTCGCGAGAATCGCCAGGATCGCGAGGACCAGAAGCAGGATCGGCAGGGACGACGGCTCGTCCAGCGATCGGACACCCAGGCCCGGGCGGCGGGCGATGATGCGGCGCGACAGGCGATCGACCAGCCAGAACCCCGGCACGATCCACGCCGCCAGGAACGCCACGAACCTCCAGATGTGGTTCAGGACGTAGTGCCCCATCTCGTGTCCCATCACGACCCGGATCTCCCGCGGTGTGAACTGCCGCAGGAGAGTGTCCTGCAGCACGATCCGCTCGGTGCCGAGGATCCCCGCCACGTACGCATTGTTGTGGCTCGACTGGCGGCTGGCGTCCACCTGGTACACCTCGTCCGCCGGGATGCCCTGGGCCCGGGCGAGCGCCAGGATGTCCGACCTCAGGGCCTCGTCGCGGAGCGGCTCGAAGCGGTTGAACAGGGGGGCGATGAACACGGGCGCCGCGGCCAGCGACACGATGAGGAACATGACGGCCAGGCAGGCACCGGCCATCCACGCGTTCCGGCCGTAGCGGCGGATGAGCGCGTACAGGACCATGAAGAAAAGCGCCTGGACCAGGGCGGCAATCGCCATCGCCTTCCCCTGATCGCCGAGCCAGCCGGCGAGGGACTGGTTGGCGAAGCCGAACCTCCGCTCGCGGACGAGGCCCCAGTAGAGGGCGAGGGGCAGCGTGCCCGCGAACATCACGAACGTGAGGAGCACGGCGTACCACCCGACCTGCAGGCCGGGCCGCCTCGTGAGGACCCCGGCCCATCGCTGCAGGGTGGCGCCGAAGCCGGAGAATGCGACGAGGGCGAGGAGCCCCGCCGTCCACAGGTAATCGACGACCCGCAGGGCGTAGTTGCCGTGCGCGTACGACTCCATCTGCGGATCGTCCGCCGGGACGGGGCCCAGGGGGTGCGGCTCCATGACCGGCTGGGCCGCCGCGGCCGTGGCGCACAGGAGCAGCGCCGCCAGGCCGAGGGCGAACGGCTTCAAGACGGCGCCTGCATCATCTGTCCGCGGATCAGCCCGACGGGGATCGAGCCGAAGGACAGGAAACGGTCATGGAAACCGCCGAGGTCGAAGACCGGCCCGAGCCGGCTCCTCAGGTCCTCGCGCAGGTTCAGGATCGCCTGCTTGCCCACCGCGTAGGACATGGGCTGCGTGGGAGTGCGGGTGTAACGCAGGACCTCGGCGGCCGCGCTCGGGCGCTCGAGGCGCGCGACCTCGCACAGCATGTCCGCGGCCGCTTCGGCCGTCATGCCGCGCGTCTGCAGGCCGACGTCGATCACCACCCGGCAGGCGCGCCAGAGCTGGTCCTTGAACAGCATCACGCGGCTGCGCGGGTCCCGGTAGTACTCCTGCTCCGCCATCATCTCTTCGCAGTAGAACGCCCAGCCCTCGACCAGGACCGACGTCCCGAAGTAGCGGCGGACCCTCGAGGGAATGCGGCAGGCGACCGACAGCTGCAGGTGGTGGCCGGGATACGTCTCGTGAACGACGGTGGCCGGGATCGAGGGGCGCAGATGATCCTGCAGCATGCGCGCCCGCACCTCGGGCGCGGCCCCCGCGGGCGGCGGGGTCACCCAGAGAAAGCCCTCCTTCGCGCTCTCGAAGGGGGCCGGGGCCATGTAGGCTGCAAACGGGGTGACCGTCGTCTGGAAGGACGGGGTCTCGACCACGCGCAGGTGCTCCCCCTCGGGCAGCGTCGCCAGGCCGCGGGATTGAACGAACTCCCGGGCGCGCTCCACCTCCCGGCGATACTCCGCCAGGAATTCCTGCTCGGTCGGATGGTCCTCCTTCCAACCTGCCACCAGGTCCTGCCAGGAGCGCCGCGGATCGACCGCCCGCGCCGCCTCCCCGATGAGCTCCCGGCAGCGGGACACCTGCGCCGTCCCGAAATCGTGCAGGGCGTCCGCGTCCAGGTCGATGCCGTGCTGCACGCGCAGCAGGAAATTGAACAGGTCGCGTCCGACCGCGAACCGGCCGGACGCCTCGGAAAGAATTCGCGCGCGCAGGTAGGTCCCGAATCCGCTCAGGGCCTCCGCCGCGGCCGTCAGCGCCCTCTCCAGATCCGCCCCGGCCGATCCGGCCTGCGGAGCCAGCTCGCGCCTCGCCGCATCGAGGAAGGCCCGCCCCCCTTCGACCTGCTGGAGCGCCGCGGTCACCCACTCCCGGGGAACCGCGCCGGGGTCCGACAGGTTCGCGCGCGCCTGCTTCAGGAGATCCGGGACCGCCCGGGCGCGCCGGGCGGCCGACCGCGCCCTCTCGGGAAGAGGCGCGAACTGCCGCTCGATCAGCAGGTAGATGCCGTAGAGAATCTCGTCCAGGTAGTAGGACGGATCGCGAAACGGCGCCCGGACCTCGCGCAGCAGGCGCTCGTCCACCTCGAGAGCATCGCGGAGGACCCGGACATCGAGCCCGTCGTCCGGCCCCAGCGCCGGGAGCGTGCCGACCAGCCGATCGAGCTCCTGCCGGCGGGACCCCAGGCTCCCGAGGCGGGCTTCGATCGCATCCGGGGCGCAGTCGACGAGGCGATCGTCGTAGTCGTGGATCCCCGCCGAGGTCGCCGAGGTCGGATTGGCGCTCCAGATCGAGCGCAGGATCTCGTCGATGAGCGCCGCCAGCCGCTGGTCCATCGCGCGCGATTATAGCCGCATCGCACGGCCACCCCCGGAACCGCTGAACCGAGTCCTTCCTCAACATCGAGTTGCGGGGCGAAGCGCCGCTGCAAAGCCTGGGCGCGCGGCCCCGCGAGTCACCCGGGCCGTACCGAAATCACCCGCATTGGACTGCGCCTTCGACCTGGCGGTCGGGAAGGTGGGCAGCCTCAGGTGGCGGGGCGCAGCGT
>DATNEZ010000180.1:0-8078 GCA_035606645.1 Binatia bacterium | reverse complement strand
GCGCAGCCGGTTGCTGTCCGACAGCCTCCGGTAGTGATCCATCTTGACCACCTGCAGGTACCAGAACGCCAGCAGGTAGACCACCAGCACGGCTCCGAACAGGGCCTGGATGACGAGGATGCGCACGTGCAGCCGCCTCGCCTCGTAGTAGTCCTGGAATCCCTTGTAGTCCTGCTCGAAGCCCATGGTCCTCAGGGAAGCCTGGCGGCCACCCAGAAAAACAGCAGCCCGAGCACGCCGTTGCCCAGCCCGAGCTGCAGGATGGGAAGCGCGCCGGGGAAGACGAAGCTGCGGCCCATCGCCACCGAGAGCGCCCATTCGGCCAGCGGATCGATCACGGTGGCCGCGAACAGGATGCCGAACCTCGGGACCGCCTGGTTCAGCATGAACAGCGAGCCGATCGTCCCGACCAGGTAGCCGATGAGGGTCTTCTTGAACCCGTTCATCCCGAGGATGGAGCCGACGAGCGAATCCTCCACCAGCCCCGCGCCGGTCCCCATCGCCATCGCCGCCGAGGGGGGACAGGTCAGGCCGTAGTAGACCACCACGATGGTGAACAGGTCGCAGTAGCGGGCCGCGACGGGCGCGTAGCGCGACACCAGGGCCTGGGCCAGAGCCGCGGTCCCCAGCGCCAGGAGGGCGCGCACCAGCTTCATGGCGCGCTCGTCTCGGGCGGTCCTTCCGGCTTCAGGAGCACCAGGACCTCCTCCAGGCGGCGGAAGTCGACCTCGGGCCGGATCTCGATGATCTTGGTGAGACCTTCTCCCTCGCCGATCGCCGCGATCACTCCGAGCGTATACCCTTTCGGGTAGATCTGGTCGAGCCCCGAGGTGACCACCACGTCCCCCACCTCGACGTTCGCCAGCTCGCTCACGTACTCCATGCGGCAGCCGCGATCGCCGTCCCCGACGATCATCCCCTGCACGCGCGTCCTCTGGATCAGGCCTGCGACGCCGACGTTGGGGTCGAGGATGGTCTGCACCTTGCTGGCCCCTCCCGACGCCTCGAAGATGCGGCCGACCACCCCGCGCGGGGTGATCACCGGCTGGTTGATGCGCACGCCCGCGCCCGTTCCGCGATCGAGCGTGACCACGCGCGCCCCGCCGTCCACGCCCCGGGCGATCACCCGGGCCGCGACGTTCTGGAAGGGAAGCGCGGCGCGCAGATCGAGCAGCGCGCGCAGGCGCTCCGCTTCCTGGCGCGCCTCGGCCGCGGCGTTCGCCTGCAGGGCCAGGGCGTCCACCTGCTCGCGCAGCCGCCGGTTCTCCTTCTCCACACCCCGGAGGCCGACGTACGCGTTCCACGTGCCGGACACGCCCTGTCCCATCCCGCCGGCCGCCTTGAGGAACGGCGACCCCAGGCTCAGGATCCCCTCCGCGAGGAGCGAGCGCTCGGAGGCGTTCCGGATGCGCGACGACATCAGACCCAGATGGAAGGTCAGGAGGATCAAGAGCAGAAGGTACGGCTTGCGCTCGGTGAGAAGAATGGCCATCGACTCAGCCTCCCCGCTCTATCCGGGAGGACGGGCCTGCGGAAGGCCGATCAGTCGATCGCGATCTTGCGCAGGAGGTTGAAGTCATCCAGCATCTTCCCCGTTCCCAGGACGACCGAGGCCTGCGGGTCGTCCGCCATCGAGACGGGGAGGCCGGTCTCCTCGCGGAGACGCTTGTCCAGGTTCTTCAGCTGCGAGCCGCCGCCGGTGAGCACGATCCCCTTGTCCACGATGTCGGCCGACAGCTCGGGCGGCGTCTGCTCCAGGGCCACCCGCACCGCCTCGATGATGTTGGACACCGTCTCCGAGAGCGCCTCCCGGATCTCCTCGTCGGAGATCACCAGGGTCTTGGGGATCCCCTCGACCAGGTCGCGTCCCTTGATCTCCATGGTCAGCTCCTCGTCCAGGGGGAAGGCCGACCCGATGTTGATCTTGATCTCTTCCGCGGTGCGCTCGCCGACCAGGAGGTTGTACTTCCGCTTGATGTACTGGATGATGTCCTCGTCCATCCGGTTCCCGGCGATGCGCACGGAGCGGGAGTAGACGATCCCGGCCATCGAGATCACCGCCACGTCCGTCGTCCCGCCGCCGATGTCCACGATCATGTTGCCGGTCGGCTCGGTCACGGGCAGGCCGGCGCCGATCGCGGCCGCCATCGCCTCCTCCACCAGGTAGACCTCGGAGGCCTTGGCGCGGTAGGCGCTGTCCTTCACCGCGCGCTTCTCCACCTGGGTGATGTCCGACGGCACGCAGATCACGATGCGGGGGCGCACGCCGAGGCTGCGGTTGTGCGCCTTCTTGATGAAGTAGTCGAGCATCTTCTCGGTGTGCTCGAAGTCCGCGATGACGCCGTCCTTCATCGGCCGGATGGCGATGATGTTGGCCGGGGTGCGGCCGAGCATCTCCTTCGCTTCCTTGCCGACCGCCTCCACCTTGCCGGTGCGCTGGTTGACGGCGATGATCGACGGCTCGCACAGGACGATCCCCTTCCCCTTGGCGTAGACCAGCGTGGTGGCGGTTCCCAGGTCGATGGCAAGATCGTTGGAAAACAGACTGAGCACCGACCGTGGACTCCAGGCCATCGTCGCTCCCACCTTCGCCTCCTTGTTTCGGTCCCGGCCTACGAGCGCGGAATCGTGTAACAGTCCGTGCAACAAGCCCTTACGGGCGCGGCTAATATTATGGCCCTGCATCCCCAAAGTCAAATCGTTGACTTTTGGGCACAACTCTTTGTAACACGCGAAGTTACGGGAAATTCCCCCGATTCATCGCACGCTTTCCACGATTTCCGGCCTGGGGCTCTCCGCTTCGGCGAGCGCCACCCCGTTCTTGCCCTTCCCCTTCACCACGTACATCGCATGGTCGGCGCGCGCCAGAAGGTCGTCCTTGCTGCGACCGTGGTCGGGGAAGGAGGCGATGCCCAGGCTGGCGCTGATGCGCACCTCGAGCCCGTGGGACGCCAGGAAGGGGGTCTCCTCGATGCGCTGCCTGATCCGCTCCGCGATGATCGCCGCCCCTTCCGGCCCCGTCTGCGGCAGGATCACGGTGAACTCGTCGCCGCCGAAGCGCGCCACGATGTCGATCTCGCGCACCGTCTGCGCGATCACCTGCCCCACCTCGACCAGCGTGCGGCTCCCCCACAGGTGCCCGTGCTGATCGTTCACGTTCTTGAAGCCGTCCAGGTCGAGGAAGATCAGGGAGACCGGCGTGCGGTACCGCTTGCTGCGCTCGACCTCGCGCCTGAGCGTCGAGTTCAGGAACCGCGAGTTGTAGAGCTTGGTCAGGTCGTCCGTGATCGACAGCTCCTGCGATTTCCGCAGGAGCAGGGCGTTGTCGATCGCCACGCCCGCCGGCTCGAGCAGGGTCGACAGGAGACGCGCGTCCTGGTTGGTGAAGTGGCCCGCCCTCGCCCGGTCGACCGCCGTCACGACCCCGATCAGGCGCCCCCGGCTCAGGAGCGGCACCGCGAGCACCGAGCGCGCGGGCACGGGCTTCGAGGAATCCGTCGGACCGAAGGCCGAGGCCCCCGCGTCGTCCACGAGGACCGGCTGGCGCCTCTGCGCGGCCTTCCCGGCGACACCCTCCCCCATCCCGTAGCGCCGGCCCTTGAGCGCGCCCATCCCCTCCCCGAAGGTCCGCTCCACGGTCAAGAGCCCCTGCTCCGGATCGCAGAGCAGGAACATCCAGGCCCGCAGCGCGAGGAATTCCCGCACGCGCTCCATCGCCACGTCCATGATGCGCTGCGGTTCGAGCTCGTTGCTCGTGAGCCGCACGATGGCGGCGTGGGCCTGCATGCGGGCCTCCGCGTCCCGCGACCGGAGGCTCTCGCGGCGGATGCGCTGCCGCAATTCGGCCAGGTGGCGCTCGCGATCGAAGAGGACCTCGACGACGGACGGGTCGACCGGCAGGCGGATCGGGACAGCGGCCGCCTCGCCGTCGGGCCGCGATCTCGCGCGGCCCCGGGCGGAGCGCCCGCCCTGCGCCCGCTGCAGGCGGAACGGCAGGACCGGGACCTCCCGGGCGACGCGCCGGATCTCCCGGAGGCGCGCCGCGTGATCGGTGGCGTCATCCACCTGGTACAGCACCGCCTCGATGGCGTGGGTCTTCAGGAATGGCTCGCCCAGCCGGCCGAAGCGCGTGACCAGGAAACGCTCCGGGCGGCCCCGCGATCGCCAGGCCGACGGTCCGCCCTTCGTTCCATCGAGGAGAACAACCAGGATCCTGGATTCTGGGCGCATGCCGAGGCCTTAGTAGGACTCCACGTACACGCTGCGCCGCATCTTGGTCGTGTTTCCGGCGCCGTCCTGGGACACGATCTGGACCTCGTTGGGGCCGTCCTTCTTCATCCGCACGACGGCGGTGAAGGACCCGTCGTCGTACACGTCCACCTTCTGGCCGTCCACGAGAAGCACGGCGCCCGGCTCGGTCCGGCCGTTGATAATGACCAGGTGACCGGAGGGCAGAAAGTCCACGACGTCGAGGGGCGGCGGCGTGCTGTCCTCCGTGCGCTGCTCCCGCGAGCCGGCGACCTTGAATTTCCGGATCTCCGAGAAATGGCTCTCCACCTGGGAGCCATCGATGGCCGAAACCTTCCAATAGTAGTTCCCCTCCTGCAGGCCCGGGATCTGGACGCTGGTCGAGTGGATGTCGGACTTGTCGAGGAGCAGCTCGCCGAACAGGGCGGTGCGAGCGATCTGCAGCCTGTAGCGCTCCCCCCCCGCGACCTTGGCCCAGCGCAGGGTGGTGGACTCCTTCGCGGGATCGTCGTGCAGGAACACGCGCTGGTCGGTCGGATCGAGGAGGGCGGGCGGCGGCAGCAGCCTCACGCGGCTCACCACCTGCTCGCCCGTGACCTCCATCCTCTCGAGCGGCTTCAGGGTCAGCGTCTTGCCTCCCGTCTGCACCTCGGCCGAGCCGGTCTGCACTTCGGTGCGGGTGCTCCGGGTGCCGGCGTCGTAGGCCACCTGGAACTGCGACTTGTCGACGGCCCTCGCCGTGGTGGACTCGGTGGCGACCTCGTGGAAGGATCCGGCCACGTTCGCCCCCGGCATCGAGGCGGACACGCCGCCCCAGTTCAGCTTCTCGCGCACCTTGCGGACCTTGGTGGTGGGGTCCTCGAACAGCTCGCGGATCTCCAGCAGGGAGCCCGGGTTGATGGTGGTGATCGTCCCGTCGAAGTAGATGATCTGGGCCGACCCGTTGCTGGCGGTCTTGATCTGGTCGCCGACCTTCAGGGCCGTGTTGCCGCTGACCTCGTCCCACACGAATTGTCTCGAGCGCTTGATCTTGACGTCCCCCTCGTACTTGTAGATCTTCGCGGTGAAGCTCTCGCCCGCCGAGCCCTCGAGGATCTTCTGGGAGAAGGACTGCGACTGCTGGGCGGCGGCGCGAGCCTCGACGAAGTCCTTGCGCTCGTATGACAGCCGGGCGGAATCCAGGATCTTCCCGGCGCTCTCGATCACCCGCGCGAAGGACGGGTCGGCGCCGGCCGAGGCCTCGCGGTACATGCGCTCGGCCCGGTTGATCTCCTGCAGCGCCAGCTCCTCGGGAGTCGCCCTGCGCGCGGCGCGCAGGTAGAAGAACACGCCGCCCATCGCCAGGAGCAGGACCAGGTAGACCACCCCCCGCATGATGCTGCGGTACGAGATCGTGGCCCAGTCGAGCATGATCGGGGTTTTGTGGCTGTCCTGCCCCATGAAGGCGTCCTCGAAAACCTGAGGCCTCCGGGCCCACGCGGTCCGAAAGTCCGAGGTTGTTACCTCAACTCGCTGAGCGCAAACGGCTTAGGGCATCGGGCGCCGCGGCCCCGAGCCGATCGCTCCGGGATACCGACTCAAATATAGGAGTGGCGGGGCATTACGCAAGAGATCCACTTGCAGGTCCCTCCCCTCCGCCGGTAGACTGGTGCTTCTCCAAGGCGAACATGGCCCTGTAGACACGCGAGGAAGAAGCCCGATGCTCCAGCAGATGCGCGACCGGTTCCGCTATCTGAAGTGGCTGCTCGTCGTCATCATTTTCATGTTCGTCTGGTGGGCCTTCGCCACCTGGGGCGGCGGCAGCTCACGCTCGCGCCCCGAGGTCGAGTGGGCCGCCCGCGTCAACGGCGTGTCGATCTCCGTGGCCTCCCTCCAGGCGTACGCCCGGCGGCTTGACAGTACGTACCAGTCGATCCTCGGAGAGCAGTACGCGCAGCAGCGCGCCATGATCCGGGTCGGACAGCAGGCGATCAACAGCCTCGTGGAGAAGGAGCTGATCTACCAGGAGGCGCTGCACCAGGGGATCACGGTGACCGCCCGCGAGGTGGTCGACGCCATCATGCGCGACCCGAACTTCCAGGAGGGCGGCCAGTTCATCGGCAAGGAGCGCTATCACAACCTGTTCCGCGGCAACCGCATGAGCGTGTCCGATTACGAGGACCAGGTGCGCCGCGGACTGGTGATCGACAAGTTCCGCCAGATGATCGAGGACGGCGTCACCGTCAGCGACTCCGAGATCCAGGACGAGTTCCGGAAGCGGAACGAGAAGGCCCAGGTCGAGTACATTCTCGTCGACCCGACGAAGGCCGGCGTGGCGTCGTCCCCCTCCGAATCGGACCTGAAAAAGCACTATGACGCCCACCTCGACAGGTACGCGCAGGGAGAGGGCCGGACGGGGCTGTTCGTCCTTTTCGGCGCCGCCGAGGACAGCAAGGCGCAGCAGGTGACCGACCAGGACGTGACGGACGCGTACGAGAGCGCGAAGGCCGGCCGGTTCAGCACCGGAGAGCAGCGCTGTGCCTCGCACATCCTGGTCAAGGTGCCGGCCGGCGCCGCCCCCGACGTGGCGGCCAAGGCCGAAGCGAAGGCACGCGACGTCCTCAAGCGCGCCAAGTCGGGCGGCGACTTCGCGGACCTGGCGCGCAAGTACTCCGAGGACTCGACCGCCCAGGCCGGCGGCGACCTCAAGTGTTTCGCCCGGGGTCAGATGGTCAAGGACTTCGAGGACGCCGCCTTCAGCCTCCCGGAGGGCGGTATCAGCGACCTGGTGCGCTCCCCCTTCGGATTCCACATCATCAAGGTCACGGGCAGCCGTCCGCCGCATACCACGCCCATCGAGGAGGTGCGCGACACGCTCCGGCAGGAGATTCAGATGGAGCGCGCCCGTGCGGAGGTGCAGAAGCGCAGCGCCGAGTTCGCGCGCGCGGCCGCCGGGGGGAACCTCGAGGCGGTGGCCAAGTCGCAGGGTCTCAACGTGCAGCAGACCGGAGAGGTGCGGGCGGGAGACTCACTGCCGGGGCTGATGGCCTCGCAGGCGATCGTCGAGCGGATGCTCGACCTTTCACCCGGCCAGGTGAGCGACCCGATCCCGCTTCCGAGCGGACAGGTCGTGGCGCAGGTGACGGGGGTCCTCCCCTCGTCCCCCAGGCCGTTCGAAGAGTCGCGCGCCCAGGTCCTCAAGGACTACCAGGAAGAGCGCGCCCGGAAGGAAGTGGCCCGCCTCGTCGGCGCGCCGGGCGGCATGAAGGCGGCGGCCCGCGCCCTGAAGACCGAGGTCAAGAAGCAGGCGGACGTGACGCGCGGCGGAAGCCTGCCGGGCGTGCCGCCCGATCCCGCCATCGAGAGGCAGATCGCCGCCCTGGCGCCCGGGACGGTCGGAGAGCCCATCTCCACCTCGGCGGGCATCCTCGTCCTCAGCGTGACGGAGCGTCGCGACCACAAGGACGAGTTCACGTCGCAGCGCGACTCCATCAGCGATCAGCTGCTGCGCCAGCGCCAGGACCGCCTGTACCGGGGGCTGGTCAAGCGCCTGCGCGAGCGCGGCGATGTCCTGCTCAACGAGGCCGCCATCAAGGCCATGGACCAGGCCTGAGACTTTCCCCTCCAGCGGAGATCCACCGCCTCCGGGTCAGGCGGCGATCGGGAAGCGGCCCCAGTCCTCTCTCCAGGCCAGGACCTCCTCTTCGCGGTAGCGCCTTGGGGCCAGGGCCAGCGCCTGTGCCGGGGTGGTGCCGGTCCGGTTGGTGATCGGCCGGCAGTAGTTCACCCACAAGCAGGCGACCTCGGTGCTCGACGGTCCGGCGGGCGACACCCGGGACGCGGGCCGCCTG
>DATNEZ010000156.1:0-2126 GCA_035606645.1 Binatia bacterium | reverse complement strand
TCAGCTCGACCAAATCGATGACGGGACATCTGCTCGGAGCCGCGGGAGGACTCGAAACCATCATCTGCGTCCTCGCGCTCGAGCGGAACGTGCTTCCCCCCACCATCAACTACGAGCACCCCGACCCCGACTGCGATCTCGATTACGTCCCCAACACCGCGCGACAGGTCGAAACGCGGGCGGCCCTTTCCAATTCTCTGGGCTTTGGCGGGCACAACGTCACCCTGGCGTTATCGAGAACCATGGCATCGGAGGGTCCTTAGGGATCCCGACAAACGTGAAACTATTGAGAATGCTGTTCGGTTTGGACAAAGCACCCTCGAAGGCGCCGAAGGCGCCGAAGACGACGACAGCGCCGGCGGCAGCGGCCAAGCCGTCGCGAGCCGCCGCGCACGAGTTCGATCTGCGCGGATTCGAGGCGATCCTGCACTACAAGTTCCGCGATCCCGAGCTGGCGCGCCAGGCACTGACCCACCGCAGTTATCTTCACTCCCTTCCCGAGAAGGGCGGCGGAGAGTCGAACGAGCGGATGGAGTTTCTGGGCGACTCGGTCGTCGGGCTCGTCGTGAACGAGTTCCTCTACCGCAAATTCACCTCCCTCCGCGAGGGGGAGCTGACGAAGATGAAGTCGCTCCTGGTGAGCCGCGTGATCCTCTCGCGCACGGCCAAGGACATGGGCCTGGGGGACTTCGTCCTCCTGAGCGAGGCGGAGACCGGCTCGGGCGGACGTGACCGCGCGTCGATCCTCGCCGACACGCTGGAAGGCGTGATCGGCGCCGTCTACCTGGACGGGGGCCTCGAGCCTGCGCGCCGGCTGACGGAGCGCCTGCTCCTTCGCCAGGTGCACGAGATCCTGAGCGACGCGAATCTCGCGAACTACAAGAGCATGCTGCAGGAGTACGTTCAGGGCGAATTCAAGACCCACCCGCAGTACCGGATCTCCAGCGAGCTCGGCCCCGACCACGAGAAGGTGTTCACTGTCGAGGTTGTCGTGAACCAGAAGGTCCTCGGACGCGGTCACGGGAGCAACAAGAAGGAGGCGGAGCAGGAGGCCGCTCGCGACGCGCTCCTCCACTTCGAGAAGATCGTTCGGAGCGACCGGGGGGGCCAGGGGGGAGACCACCGCCGCCGCAGACGCCGGGGCGGCCGCGGCCGCCGATCGCGCGGAGGCGGAGGGGGAGGCAGGGGCGTGGGCGGCCCGCCGCAGACAGGCGGAAGGCCGCACGACGAGGGGAGCCGGGAGATTCGCGAGGCGCGGGAGCCACGGGAGCGGAGAGAGCCTAACGGCGAAAAGTCCCCGTGGGCCGCGTCTCACTTGCAGTCCGAGCCGTAGGTTGCTATAATCCGAGCGTCGTCTTGACAGGGGGAGGGAGATCCACGTGGATCTCCCTCCATTTCCTTACCCCCCCGGTCCGGAGACGACGACGTGAAGGCGAGCCGTAGATTTTCCCCGACCTCATGGACGGGAATGGGAATGCTGTCGTTGCTCCTCATCGCGGCCCTGGCCGAGGCTTCTCCCGCACAGCCCTTCGACCTGCCCGTCATCCCTGCGAATATCGAATTTCTGGTCCGCTCCTCGCTCGCCCAGGAAACCGGCGACCTGGAAGGGGCCGCCCAGTGGGCAGAGGCCCTGTCCCTCGAGGATTCCGGGTCGAGCTACGCCGCCTCGCGGTATGCCCAGATCCTCGAATCCTCCGGGGACGACACGCGCGCCCTGGAATGGGGTGACCGGGCCCTCCTCCGGGACAGCCTGAACGCCGACGCGGCCATGCTCGTGGGGCGCATGCGCCTCCGCGCGGGCGAGGCCGCGATCGCTGCCAAGGCGCTGACCCCTCCGCTCCGGATTCTCGGCGCGCGCCCGGAGCTCTATGCGCTCCGCGCGCTGGCCCACGAGCTGAACAAGAACTACGAGGCGTCCCTCGCGGACCTCCGCCGCACGGACGAGCTCCTGCCCGACTTCGGCTGGGTGGCGGCAGGGGTGCTCGGCATGGCCCTCGAAGACGGGCGGCTGGACGAGGCGACGGACGCGCTCCGGCTGGCGCTCGAGATCAACCCGGATGACCCCCGGAGCTTGGGACTGGGGGTCGAGCTGGCGCGCCGCCTCGGCGACACCGAGCTCGAGGAGC
>DATNEZ010000139.1:0-3897 GCA_035606645.1 Binatia bacterium | reverse complement strand
TTCCTACCCGATGGCCGGCTCCTGAATGCGGAGATCATCCGGCTGGGATACGGTCACGCCTACCTGCGCTATCCCTTCTCACGCATGGAGGAGTTCCGGTCGCACGAGCGCCGGGCACGGGCGCAGCACCTGGGACTGTGGGCGCAGGGAACTCCGGGCGCGCGGCGCGGGACCGGGCAGCCGGCGGTCGCGCGGCCGGCCCCCGTGGCCCGGGGGCCCCTGGTCGGCTCGCTGCGCGGAACCGTCTTTCATCGCCCGGGCTGCGTGAAGGCGGCCCGGATCGCACCGGCCAACCGCATCGAGTTCGCGGACTCCCAGGAGGCCGCGGCGGCCGGGTACGCGCCGTGCAGGGTCTGCCTGGGACCGGCTCCCGCCCGGCCGAATACCCGGGCAGGCTCCTAGCCCGGAGCTAGGCGCCCGGCTCGATCGTCAGGTCGCCGCTGCCGGTGTCGACGTCGATCTTGATGTGCGCGTCGCCGCGACGGTAGCCGATCACTTCCTTGTGCCGCACGATCGCCTGCGCGTCCTTGAAGCCCATGTTGATGTCGCCGCTTCCCTGGTCGGCCAGCGCCTCGAACGAGGCCCCCGGGGCGAGGCGCAGCGTGACGTCGCCCGATCCGGTATCCGCGGTGACCCGGGCGAGGCGTGCGCCCCGGTTCTCCAGCCGGACGTCTCCCGATCCCGTGTCGGCCTGGAACTCCTCGATATCGCCGTCGATGACGTGGACGTCCCCCGATCCGGTGTCGACGTCGACGAGCTTCGCGTTCACCTCCCGGATGGTGACGTCCCCGGAGCCGACATCGCAGGAGACCTTCTCCCCCTTGAAGCCCGTGATGTCGCAGTTGCCGCTGCCCGTGTCGCAGACCAGCTTCCCCTCCACGTCGGTCGCCTTCACGTCGCCCGAGCCGGTGTCGGCCTTGATCTCCCCCCGGACCCTGGCCAGGGAGACGTCACCGCTTCCCGAGTCGAAGACGATCTTCCCTTCGACGTCGTGCCCCTCGATTGGGCCGACGTGATTGCGGAACGTCGCGCCGGCAAGCCGCTGGCGGGGCACCTGGACCTCGACGTCGGCATAGAGCAGCACGCCCTGGTGGTCGCTCACCTTGACCTGCTCGCCGTCGTACTTGGTCCGGGTGTTGGAGCCGCCGAAAAAGCTCTCCAGGAACCCATGGTCCTCCGATCTCCGGGAGGGGTAGCGGATGCTGTCCTCCCGATCGAGAGGGTAGCGGACGCGGAGGGTCGGGATCCCCTTCTCGTCCAGGACCCGCTCGAACTTCATGGCATTCGCGAGGTCTTCGTCCTCGGCGTGGATCGTGGCGATCGCGACGAGGACCGAACCGGTCCCGGGAGCGACGCGCATCGTGCCGGCCAGGTTCTCGACGGCGAAGAGGCCGGCGTCCGCCGCCGGCAGCTCGAGTCGGATCGTCCTGGTGGTCTCGGCAGAGACCTCGGGTGCCGGGAGCGCCAGGGCGAGGGCGGACAAAGTCAGTACGGCGGTAGACAGTCTCATGGTGTCCTCCTTCCGTGCATGTAACGCATGGGGTTGTCGCCAGGTTCCATGGTCCTGGGCTCCTAGAGCGCCTCTCCTGTCGGCGGAAGGACGGGCGGCGCCGCCTCGATGGGGGCGGCCCAGGCCCGGGTCCTCACGCGCCCGAGCATGGCCGTGGACAGGCAGCCGAGAGCGAACGCGGCGACCCACAGGACGCGCGCCCCGAACCGCTCGAGCAGGGCCACTCCGAGCCCGGGGCCGATGGTGAACGCCGCGCTGAACGACATGGTGTACAGGCCCATGTAGGAGCCCCGCCGCTCCGCCGGCGAGATGTCGGCCACGTACGCGCTGCTTCCCGGGAGCAGCATCATCTCACCGAATGTCCAGATCACGACCGTGATCGCGGCCCCCAGAGGGCCCCGGCACAACGCCATGGCGCCAAAGCCGGCGCCGACCAGGAAGGCCCCGGTGGCCAGCGTCCGGCGGTGGGGCCAGTGCGCCGTCTTCAAGTTCAGAGGGACTTCCAGCAGGATGATCAGGACGGTGTTGAGCGTGAACAGCAGGCCGTACCACGACTCCTTCATGTGCAGGTCCCCGACCAGGAAGAGGGGCATCGACGCCTCGTGCTGGAAGAACACCACGAGGATCGGCAGAAGCGCGACCAGGAAGTAGAGCAGGTGCCGGTCGGTCCAGGCGGTCGGGCGGCCGGGTGCGGAGCCGGCCGCAAGGCTTCCCGGATGATCGGGCCCAGGTCGCGTCCAGGTGGGAACCGGACCCCCGAACCGCAGGCGCGCGGCCGAGAGCAGGAGCACGACTCCCGCCACCAGGGACGTCGCCCCGTCGACGACGAACAGGGCCGGGAAGGAAACGGAGGCCAGAAAGCCGCCGGCGGCGGGGCCGACGCTCATCCCCAGGTTGACCGCCAGGCGGGCCAGCGCGAACGCGGCCTTGCGGCTCCCCGGGTCGACGAGCGACGAGAACATGGTGAGGTTGGCCGGCCGGAAGGACTCGTTGGTCAACGCCCACAGGACGGTGATCCCCAGGATCGCCCCGAACGTGTGGGCGAGGGGAATCGTCATGACCGTGGCGCCCGAAATCAGGAGCGCGGCCTGGGCCACGCGTGCCGCCCCCACGCGGTCGCAGAGGCGGCCCGAGAGAGGCCCCGCGACGAGAGCCGCCAGGCCGTACACGGTCAGCACCAGCCCCGCCTCGGCGCCCGTGAACCCCCGGCTGCGCGTCAGGTAGAGGGCCATGAAGGGAAGGGCCATCGTCCCGAGGCGGTTGACGAACGTCGTCAGCGAGAGGATCCAGACCGTCCGCGGCAGCCCGCGGAGACCCCGCCACGGGTTCATGCGGGCCGGGCTACGCGGGTCGGCCGAGCAGGGATCGCAGCGCAGGCTCCAGGTCCGGATGGCGGAAGCGGTATCCGGAGGCGAGCAGCCGGGCCGGCTCGACCCTCTGGCTCGACAGGAGGAGCGCGTCGGCCACCTCGCCGAAGGCGAGACGGGCGGCGAAGGCCGGCATGGGGAAGAGGGTCGGCCGCCCGAGGACTCTCCCGAGCGTGCGTGTGAACTCCGCGTTGGTCTCGCAGCGCGGCGCCACCGTGTTTACCGGCCCCTTGAGCGTCCCGTTCAGGAGAGTGTGCTCGATCGCCCCCAGCACGTCGTCCAGCGCGATCCAGCTCATGTACTGGCGTCCGTCCCCGAGCCGCCCACCGACGCCCATCCTGAAGGGGGGGAGCATCTTCCGGAGCGCCCCTCCCCGGGGGCTCAGGATCACGCCGAATCTGTGCTGCACGACGCGCACGCCCTGGCGGGCCGCCGCGTCCGCGGCCGCCTCCCAGGCCCGGCAGACCTCGGCCAGGTAGTCGTGCCCTGGAGGGGAGTCCTCCCGCAGGACCTCGTCCTTCCGGTCTCCGTAGAAGCCGATGGCCGAGGCGCAGAGAAAGACCTGGGGCGGGCGCGACAGGCGGGTGATGGTTTCCGCCAGGAGCCTGGTGCTGCCGACCCGGCTCTCCCGGATGGCCGCCTTCCTGGCGGCGTTCCAGCGCCCCTGGACGAGTGCCTCCCCCCCGAGGTGGATCAACGCGTCGAAGCCCTCGAGCGACGCGGGGTCGAGCTGCCCTCGCGAGGGATCCCAGTGAAGCGCGGAGGTCCCTCTCCCGGGCGGGGTCCGGACCAGACGCACGACCTGATGCCCCCCGGTTCCCAGCGAGGGAACCAGCGCCGACCCGACCAACCCCGAGGCTCCGCTCACCAGGATTCTCATCACCCCGCCTCTCCGGCCACCGGCCGGGAACCCTACCACAGGTCCGCCCGGGATCGGGTTCCGCGGCCCCCATCACGTCCGGTTGCCCGGTCTCCCCCCGCAACTTAAATTGCCCGCATCGAGGTGACCTTGGCAGCCAG
>DATNEZ010000138.1:0-6223 GCA_035606645.1 Binatia bacterium | reverse complement strand
GGTGAACGTCGAGGAGGGGCGTCATCTCTGGGCGATGGTCTATCTCCTGCACGGCTACTTCGGGCGCGACGGGCGGGAGGAGGCGGAGGCGCTCCTGGCGCGCCGTTCGGGGGACGCCGATCGTCCCCGCATCCTGGGGGCCTTCAACGCGCCGATCGACGACTGGCTGTCGTTCTACATGTTCGCCATGTTCACCGACCGGGACGGCAAGTACCAGCTCCTGGCCCTGGCCGAGAGCGGCTTCGATCCCCTGGCGCGCACGACGCGCTTCATGCTGACCGAAGAGGCGCACCACATGTTCGTGGGGGAGACCGGCATCAGGCGCATCGTCAAGCGGACCTGCGAGCTGATGCGCCAGGCCCCGGACGGCGACGTGCGGCGGCTTGGCGGCATCGACCTCGCGACGCTTCAGAAGTACATCAATTTCTGGTACTCGGTGTCGCTCGATCTGTTCGGCGGCGAGATCTCCTCGAACGCCGCCGAGTACTTCGCCTGCGGCCTGAAGGGACGTGTCAACGAGAAGACCTGCGAGGATCACCTGGCGCTCTCCGGCTCGTACCGCATGACGGTCCCGGAGGCAGGGCGCCTCGAAGAGAAGGACATCCCGCTGCGCAACGCCATGAACGAGGTCCTGCGCGACGCCTACATCGAGGACAACCAGCGCGGCCTGGACATGTGGAACAAGACGATCGCCGAGCACGGCATCGACTTCCGGCTGCAGCTGCCGTCCAGGCGATTCAACCGCCGGATCGGTATCTACGCCGGGCTGCATTTCGATCCCGCGGGAAATCCTATCCCCGAGGCGGAGTTCAGCAAGCGCACGCCCGAGTGGCTGCCCGCCGAGTCCGACCGGGCCTACGTGAAGAGCCTGATGCAGCCGGTCCTGGAGCCCGGGAAGATCGCCGGCTGGATCGCCCCCCCGACCAAGGGGATCAACGGCCGGCCGCTGGAGTTCGAATACGTCAGGCTGACCTGACCGGCACCCCCCGGGCCGTCCGCCCCTGACGAAAACGTTACGTCCGGACTCCTCGCAAGGCGGTCCCGTTGCCCCTTCCCGTGCCCCCTCCCTGCGTGAAACCTATATTCAGGTCGGCCGTTCCGCTGCCGCCCCGGCGCGGAAGATGGGGGAGGTCGGGTCATGGTTCGTGCGGGCGTGCGCGGGGGGTCGCGAGCGGTGCTCGTCCGCCTTTGCACGGTGGTCCTCCTTGCCTCCTGTCCTTTCCCCGCGCTGGCGGATCTCCGGGCCGGCGCCCTGGGCGGCCAGGTCAAGGATCCGGACACGGGGGCTCCGGCGCCGGGGACCCGCGTCGTCCTCGAGTTCCTCTTCGCGGATCCCGGCCGATCGGTGCTCCCCGCGTCTCGTGAGTCCGTCGATGTGCGCAGCGCCTGGACCGATGATTCGGGGAGATACCGTTTCGACGAGGTTCCCCCCGGAATCTACCGGCTCGGCTTCGAGTGGGCGGGGCGGGCCGGGCACGCCATCGACGGGGTCCGGGTCGTCGCGGGCCTGGAGCTGCGCGTGGATTCCGATGGCGCTCCCGCTCGCGAGGAGCGGATCACCGTGGTGGGGAGGAACGAGGGCCAGGGGACCGGCCTGTCGCGGGTGGCCTTCGGGCGAGCCGAGCTCGGCTCCCGCCCCGCGTCGCTCGAGGACCCGTTCCGCGCCATGGCGGGGAGGGCGGGGATCGCCCAGGCGAGCGACTTCAAGTCGGAGATGCGCATCCGCGGCGGCGAGGCCTCCGACACCGCGGTCCTGGTGGACGGGCAGCCGCTGCCGTACGCCTACCATTTCGGCGGCAGCGCCGGCAGCGCCGGAACGCTCAGCGCCGACCTGGTGGACGAGGTCCAGGTCCACACGGGGGGATTCTCCGTGGAGTACGGCGATGCCCTGGCGGGAGTGATCGACGTCTCGTCGCGCGCCGGGCGTCCGGACTCGATCACCGGCACCGCCGGGCTGGGAAGCGTCCTGGCCCACGCCGCCGTCTCGGGGCCGGCAGGGGACGGTTCGTGGATGTTCTCGGGGAGGATGAGCGATCTCGGCCTCTACGATGAGCGCGTCTCCCCGGACCAGTCCCAGGGCGTCCAGTTCCACGACCTCTTCGCGGCGTTCCGCCAGCCGCTTCCGGGGCAGGCGCGGCTGGAGGCGGTCCTGCTGGGGGCGGGGAACCGCTTCGAGGCCGACCAGGGTCAGGCTGGCGAGGCGGTGATGACCAGCAGGAACCGGGGGGGACGCCTGAGGCTCGAGGCCCCCGTCGATGAACGGACGCTCCTGCGCATCCAGCTTGCCGACAGCACCCTCTCCGTCCTGTCCTCGGCCAGCGACGGCCTGTCGCTCGACCAGGCCCAGGCGAGGCAGGACGTCGCCGTATCGCTCCTCCGCCTCGTGGGTGCCAGGCACAGGCTGTACGGCGGATTGGGCCTGGAGCGCACTCGGGGCGCGATGGCGGGCACCGTGTACGACGGCCTCGGCCTGGATGCGAGCGACCAGCCGTTCGACGCGACGCGAGTCGGGGCCTTCGTGGAGGACACGTGGCGGCCGGTCGATCATGTCTCGCTGCGCTATGGCCTGCGCGCCGATCGCTCCACGGAGGCCGGGTCGGCCGCCCTGAGCCCCCGGGCCAGCCTCGAGGTCAGGCCCGCGCCCGGCCTCGCCTTGAGCTGCGCCGCCGGCCGTTTCGTCCAGTTCCCCCGCCAGGAGCAGATCTTCCTGGCGGCGGGAGAGGAGTTGCGCCGGCAGGAGGCGGACCATTTCATCCTCGGGCTGGAAAAGTCGTTCGAATCCGGCCTGCGCATCGTGCTCGAAGGGTATCGCAAGAAGCTGAAGGACCCGATCGGCGAAGCGGTCAACCGCTACATCGAGCTTCCGGAGATGATGACGCAGTACGACCGCGGCCGCATCCAGGGTGCGGAGCTGACCCTGGAGAGGGGTGGGGCGGGCGCCTGGACCTGGGCGCTCAACTACGGCTACCTGCATGCGACGCAGGAGAAGGACGGCGTCGAATCGCCACGGAATGCCGACCAGAGGCACAGCGCCTCCCTGCTGCTGGGCAGGCCGTTCGGGCGCGGCTGGATGGCGGGCGGGGTCCTACGCTATGCCAGCGGCCTTCCGTACTCGCCGCTGCGCTCCTTCAACCTCGGCTTCGCCCACGGAATCATCATCGGCGATCTCAACAGCGATCGCCTGCCGGCGTTTCATCGCCTCGACCTGCGGCTGAGCCGATCGGTGCCGGTCTCGTGGGGGCGCATCGCCGTCCAGGTCGACTTCCTCAACGTGTACAACCGCGCCAACGTACGGAACGTCGACCTCTACTACGACGAGGCGGAGCACGCCTACTTCAGGGCCATCTACTACCAGAGTCCCTTCCTGCCGGTCGTCGCGTTGAGCGCCGAGTTCTAGGAGCCGGTCTCAAGAGCCCGGGGAGTAGATCGGAGGCTGACCGGCCGGCGCCGCGGGAGGCGGGGCGACGGGCGGCGCCGACGGGCGCGATTTTCCCCAGCCCTCTTCCGATCCGAAGCGCGTCAGGATGGAGATGCCCAGGGCCAGGACGCCCATGACGCCGGAGAAGACGCCCCCGAAGATCGGCACGAGCGAGATGAGCGCGTAGACGGCGAACCCGCCGAGGACCGCCGCGATGTGCGTCAGCTCGCGCTTGAACAGGTTGCGGCCCAGCGTGTGGCCGATCAGGAAGAAGAGGGAGGCGAGCCCGATCCATTTCACGACCTTGGCCATGAAGAACAGGCCGATGGCCAGCGGGATCCCGATGAGGGTGCAGATGAGGATGAATCCGAGGACGATGGTGACGCAGTAGCCGAGCAGGCCGGCGAGGATCGCCATGGCCCAGCGGCTCGGGAAGGCGGCCGCGATCACCGACAGGCGCTGCGGCACCAGGGCCGTGATCAGGAGGATCGCCAGGAACAGCAGCGCCAGGGAGATCAGCTTCAGGAGATACATGAATTTCCAGAAACCGGCCAGCCCTCCCTTGCAGAACGGGACCCAGTCGAGCAGGCCGAAGCTGAGCCGCTCCCCATGGATCCGGGCCCCTTCGTCGCGCGTGAGCTTTCCGCCGATGTTGACGAGGTTCTCCTCGATGCTGGCCGTTCCGTGGAGCCGGACCGGCGACATGATGGTGACGACGTTTCCGTCGACCGTGCCGCTGATCTCCAGGTTTCCCATGATCACGACCACGTCCCCCGTGACCTCCCCCTCGATGTTCACGTCGTTGGAGATCGCCACGATGTCGTTGTCGTGCACTTCCCCCACGCCCACGTGAGCATCGTCGGAGATGACGACGCTGGCGGAGCGCCGATCGCGATGGGCGATCCGGTCCCGCACCTCGTGGATGATCTCCCGCGCGCGAGCCGACGGGGAGGGGGAGGGGCTCGCGGCGGCCTCGCGGCGGCTCGACTGGGCCGCGGCCAGGGGGGCCAGGCCGATCAGGAAGGCCGTGGCGACGACGGCCGCGACGACGCGTGGCAGGACGCGAGGGTTCATCGAGTTCCTCCGTTGAGGTCCGCCCGGGGTGCCGTCCTGCGGGCGCTGGCGAAGACATAGGTGCTGAACAGGATGGAGAACAGGCCGCCGGCGGCGGCCAGGGTCCCGGCCCCCTTCAGAAGGGGAGCCGAAACTTCGAGGAGGGCCAGGACCTTGCGCGCCATCGGCAGGACCTCGGCCAGGATCCTGCCCGCCAGGTCGGCGACCAGCCTTCCGAGAACCAGCACGACCTGCCAGCCGGAGGCGAGGAACCCTGTCGCCTGCTGCACTCCCTCGTCCCCGCCCGTGACCATGACCATCACGGTGGAGATCAGGAAGACGAGGGAAGCGCCTGCCAGGGAGAGCGAGGCCACCCAGGCGTAGCGCTGCGGGCCGCGGGCGGAGGCCGCGAGCAGGGCCGCGTCGCGCTCGGCGAGGATGCGCGCCATGACGCGCGGGGCGACGTCGCACTCGACCGTCTGGCGGCGCAGGGGGTCGAGGACCTCCTCGGCGAAACGCGGTCCCGGATCGCGACGGGAGGTCACGATGCGTCCCCCTCGGCCCCGGCCGGGGCGAGCGCCGGATAGTGCCGGCGGATGATCTCCTTGAGCATGGCGCGGGCCCTGAACAGCCGCGACTTGACCGTCCCCTCCGGCAGGTCGAGCGTCCGGGCGATCTCGTCGAGGGGCAGCCCCTCGATGTGGGCCAGGACGAGCGGCGCCCGGTAGTGTCCCGGCACGCGGCCGAGCGCCTCCTGCAGGAGGCGGGCGCGCTGCTTCTGGTCGGCCACTTCATCCAGCCCGGGGCGTCCGTCGGCCAGGGAGGGAGACAGCTCCTCCATCCTGCTCTCGTGGCGGGTGCTGCGCTTGCGATCCAGGGCTGCATTGACGGTGATGCGATAGAGCCACGTGCTGAGGGCGTGCTCGGGGCGGTATCGGGCCAGGCTCCGGTACACCTTGTAGAAGACTTCGCTGGTCACGTCCTCGATCTCCATGCGCGGGGTACCCATCCGCAGGGCCGCGGTGGCCACGAGCCGCTGGTACCGGCGAACGAGGATTTCGAACCGTTCGACCCGGCCCGCCAGGACCTCACGGATCAGGTCAACGTCCGTGGGTTCGCCGGGCATCCATCCTCCGCCGACCTCAAACGATTGTACCGAGGGACCTTCTCCGAGGTTCCCGGCAAAAGGACGGGCCGGGGGGTCGACGGTCCGGGGGGGCCTGCGGGGCCTCCGGGCACCTCAATGATCGAGGTTGAACATGACCAGACGGGGCTCGGACATCTCGTGCATCGCGTATCGGGGCCCCTCGCGGCCGAGGCCGGAGTCGCGGGTCCCGCCGTAGGGCATGCTGTCGACGCGCATGGTGGGGACTTCGTTGACCATCACGCCGCCGACATGCAGGTTGGCCACGGCGTGGCGGATGAGCCGGATGTCGTGCGTGAAGATCCCGGCCTGCAGCCCGTAGCGCGTCGAGTTGGCGAGCTCGATCGCCTCGTCGAGCGATCCGACGCGCGTCAGCGTCACGACCGGGCCGAAGACCTCCTCGCACTGGACCTTGTCGCCGGGGGACGGCTCCGCGATCACCGTGGGGCGGATCAATCCATCGTCGGTCGTGTCGCCTCCCGTGAGCAGCTCGCCGTCGGCCTCGGCAATCCACGCGAGAATGCGCTTGCGCGCGTCGTCGTCGATCACAGGCCCGACGTCCGTCTCTTCGTCGGCCGGGTCGCCCACTCGAAGCGCCTCGACCTTTG